>JACPDC010000231.1 GCA_016184235.1 Deltaproteobacteria bacterium
CCCGCAACAGAAACCGCAACTGGTCCTCGCCAACGTCTGTCTCGGGCTGTTCATGGCGGCGCTGAACCAGAGGGCCCTCCTGGTCTCGCTGCCGACCCTGACCCGGCTGTTTCAGACAGACCTCAGCACCATCCAGTGGACCCTGCTGGCCTACGATCTCACGCTCATCGGCCTGGTCCTCACGTTGGGCCGCCTGGGCGATCTGTTCGGCCGCAAACGGATCTATGCGAGCGGCTATCTCCTTTTCGTCCTCGGCTCCATCCTGTGCGGCCTGTCTCAATCGCCGGCCCAGCTCATTGCCTTTCGCATCCTCCAGGGGATCGGCGGATCGATGCTTGTCGCCAATGGCCGCGCGATCCTCATGGTCGCCTTCCCGTCGGATCAACGGGGCAAGGCCCTCGGGTTCGCCTCCATGGCCTTTCATGTCGGTTTTCTCGCGGGACCGACGCTGGGCGGCTTTGTCATCGACACGATAGGATGGCGCTGGAACTTCTTCGTCAACATTCCATTCGGACTGCTGGGCGCCTATCTGGCCTGGAAGATCCTGAGCGAGGCTGAAAGAAAAAAAGTCCCGATCAGAGTCGATGTCCAAGGAGCCTTACTCCTCTTGCTCACTAACAGTTCCTTTCTTTACGCCTTGAATCAGCTTCCCCATCTCGGCCTCCGACACCCGAGAGTCCTTGCCCCTCTGCTGGTCTCGATGGCCGCCCTCGGTCTGTTCATCCGGGCCGAACTCAGAGCCGAGACGCCCATCTTGAGCCTGTCGCTTTTCCGCAGCAGGCTGTTCAGCGCGGCGAACTTGAGCCTCTTCTTCATCACCTCGACACAGTCGGCGATAACCTTCCTCATGCCCTTCTACCTGCAGATCATCATGGGCTATACGGCGACGCAGATGGGCTGGATCCTCATCACCAGCTCCGTCGTTATCGTCATCATGGCGCCGCTGGCCGGCTGGCTTTCCGATCGCCTGGGCTCGCGTCTTCTCTGCACGCTTGGCGCCGCCTTCATCGTGGCCGGTCAATACTTCATCGCCTCTCTCACTCTCGACTCCACGGCAATCCGAATCATGCTACCGCTGCTCCTCACCGGGCTCGGCTGGGCGGCGTTTAACTCTCCCAACCAGAGCGCGATGCTCGGATCGGTGCCCCGGGACAAGATAGGGGCCGCCTCCGGAATGTCGGTGACGACGGCACGCATTGGAGCGGCCACCGGGACGGCGCTTTCGGCGACCCTATTTACCCATGGATTGGCCGGCGCCGGGCTATCGCAGACCGAGATCGAGTCGCCTCAAGCATGGGGCTCCGCGCCGGGGATCTTCAGCCAGACCTTCAGCTCCACCGTCTACATCATCAACTTCGCCACCCTGCTGGCGGTCTTCTTCTCGGCGGTAAGGGGCAGTAAAAGATAGACTACCCTCTTATCGAAGTGGCCGGGAAGTGATATAAGCTTCTCCAAAGGGGGGTTGCGTCATGACTACTCAATCTGGCGCTATCAACCGGGCTCACCTCGAAAGCTACTCTTCCAACATCTCCAAACTAGCCCAGGAAGGAATCATCGCCGGAATCCTCGGAGCCGCGGCCGTCGCCTTTTGGTTCCTGATCGTAGACATGATTAACGGGCGGCCCCTCTACACGCCTACCGTGCTCGGGACCGCGCTCTTTCGGGCTGGAGAGGGACTCGCCTCGCCGCAAAGCCTGCCTGTCTCCTTAGAAATGGTCCTGATGTACACCTGGGTCCATGGGCTGGCCTTTTGCGTTATCGGCGGAGCGGCCTCATGGCTTTTGAGGCTGGCGGAGGAGAATCCCCATATCGGATTCGGGATTCTTTTGCTCTTTGTCGTGTTGGAGTTCGGCTTTCTCATCGCAGTTTCCGTCTTCGCCCAGCCGGTGCTGGGCGCGCTCGCGTGGCCGGCGGTCCTTGTCGGCAACCTCCTGGCCGCAGTCGGGATGGGAACCTATCTCTGGCGCCGCCATCCGAATCTCACGATCAGGCCGTAGAACTACATTTGCGCTTCGTTTGGTTTTGTGTCTGATAAATTAGGACCAGCCTCTAGGAGCTTGCCCTTTGGGAAGCAAGCGGGACACCCACGAAGCGAGCAAGTTCTTTCTGCCGTGCGTCTCTAGTTAGGAGAGGGCAATCGGCTACCTCTGCGATAGTTACGATCAAGGTATCTATGGTGGGTATAGTCATGCCTCGGCGTCTCATCCTGACATGGAATCCAGCCGCGCGAAGATGAAGCAGGTAATCAGGAGGAGGAAGTTGGTGAAAGTCTTCCAGGTCCGCGCGAGCTAAGACAAAATCGTTAGAGTCCGTGAGTCCTTGCAGGTACTCTTGGACAATGACCGGCGCTGTCGCAGGAGGCGGCCCCTGCTCAAGAAGATTATCTAGGATCTCGGTCTCTCGACTATCTACACCGCCGAAGTAATCAATGAGGATGCTTGTGTCGACTAGGGGACCGACCCCATCCATGGGTTTCCTCCTCGCGCATCTTTTCTAGGTTACCATGCCAACGGAACCTACCCTTATGTTCGCGAACCTTGCGGAGCCGGGCTAGACGAACAAGTTCCCGCAATCCAAGGTGGACTACTTCCTTCTTAGTTTTCGCCTTCGTTAACCGCATAGCCTCGGTTATCAGGGCCTCATCCAGATCAATATTAGTGTGGGCCATAATGGAGATCCTCCCCATCCTTGTTATGTGCAGATTTTATATGAATTATGTGCATTGTCAACTGTCGTCAGCTTATTGATCCTTCTTAACTTTGACGGTAGCTTTGCGCATTATCTGCTTGTGCTCGGAATGCTGGTTCTCCACTCTACGACCAGCTTCACTGATAGCACCTTAGGGCCAAAATTCAGTGGGAGAGGTGTGCCCTCAAAAGACCCCCCCTGACGTGAGACTTCATGAACCCGGCAGGGCCAAGCGCAAGAAAAGCCCAGTGAGGTAGATAAAAAATTCGACCTCTCTTTCCGAAATAGGGTGTCCCCGCACCTTGACCTTCGAGCTGCTCTCGCCTAAGCTCGAAAAACATTTTATGCGCTGGTATCTCCACGTCGATATGGACGCCTTCTACGCCTCCGTGGAGCAGGCGCTCAATCCCGCTTTGAAAGGCAAGCCGGTCATCGTCGGCGGCAGGAGCGGCAGGGGGGTGGTAACCTCGGCATCCTACGAGGCGAGGAAATACGGCGTCCGTTCGGCGATGCCGGGATTCCAGGCAAGGAAACTCTGCCCGCAAGGAATTTTTCTCCCCAACCGGCGCAAAGTTTACAGCGAATTTTCGGATAAGGTCTTCGCTATTTTAGAGCGATACTCGCCGGAGGTTCACGCCCTTTCGATCGACGAGGGCGTAGTGGATCTGACCGGAACGGAAAGACTCTTCGGTCCGCCGGTAAAGACGGCGAAAGAAATACTCGCGCGGTTAGAAAGAGAGCTTGCTCTTTCGGCCTCAGGCGGACTCTCGGCGAGTCGGATGGTGGCGAAGATCGCCGCTACCCTGGCCAAGCCGCACGGCTTCATCTTCGTACCGCCGGGCACCGAGCGGACTTTTCTCTCTCCCCTTCCTGTCGAGCGGATCCCGGGAGTAGGGCCAAAAACCCATAACGAATTGCTGCGCCGAGGGATAAAAACGATCGGGGATCTCTTCAAACACGCAAGTCTCACGCGCCGTTATCTGGATCTTGAAGAAGAAAGGGCTGGCAAGCGGTCTCACGATCATTCCATCGGGAACGAGACCACTCTGGACCAGCCTCTTAAACAATTGGAGCAGATGGAGGAGGTCTTGTGGGAGCTGGTCGAAGAGGTGGGAGCGAGGCTGCGCCGGGAGGAAGTTTACGCCCGCTGCATCACCGTGAAGATCCGCTATGCCAATTTTAAAACTATAACGCGCTCCAAGACCCTCAACGTCCCTACCTGCTTCGACCGGGAGATCTTTGAGACGGCGCGGGAACTTCTGAGAAAAAATCTCGCGCCTGAAGGACCGGTACGCCTTCTCGGAGTGAGCGCGAGCAATCTCCTCAGCTCCGGCTGGGACGAGTCTCTGTTCGATGTCCAAAAGCGCCGCTCCTGGGAAAAACTCTACAGCGGCATCGACCGCCTGCGCCGCAAATACGGTGACGAGGCGATCAGCGTCGCCACGCCTCATACAAAAAGGCAATAGGCAGTAGACATTAGGCAGTAGAAAAAAATCTCCCCCACCTAAACCTTCTTACTATTGCCTACTGCCTATCGGCTAATGCCTGTTTTTCGCCCGATTGACTTTCCATCTGGAACCCCCGTACATTTGATTCATGACAGGCCCGAATCACCCTTTTCTCGCCGCCTGCCGCCGGGAAAAGACTCCCTACACGCCTGTCTGGCTGATGCGCCAGGCGGGCCGCTACATGAAGGAGTACCGCGACCTCAGAGCCAAGTTCAGCTTTCTCGAGCTCTGCAAGCGGCCGGACCTGGCCGCCGAGATCACGGTTACACCGGTCGAGCGTCTGGGCGTCGATGCCGCGATTCTCTTCGCCGATATCCTGCTGATCCTCGAGCCCATGGGGGTAGAGCTTGAGTATTCAAAGGAAGACGGCCCTTTGATCCATAGCGAGATCGTCACCCGGACTGATGTGGAAAAGCTTCTCGAATTCGATCCCGAAGAAGCCCTTCCCTTTGTCCTGGAGACCGTGCGCAAGAGTCGCGCCGCCCTGAACGGCAAGGTTCCTCTCATCGGATTCTCGGGAGCCCCTTTTACCCTGGCCTCTTACCTCATCGAGGGCGGCAGCTCGCGCAACTATCTCCGAACCAAGACGCTGATCTATTCCAACCCCGGCGCCTGGCGTGGCTTGATGGAGCGCCTTTCCGCCGCAGTCAGCAAATATCTCAACGCGCAGATCTCCGCGGGGGTCGAGGCGGTGCAGCTCTTCGACAGTTGGGTCGGCTGCCTCTCCCCCGACGACTACCAGAGATATGTCCTCCCTTACACCCGAGCAACTATCGCGGCGCTGACCTCCGGCATCCCGGTCATTCACTTCAGCACCGGGACCGCAGGACTGCTGAAGTCGATACGCGCCGCTGGGGGTGACATCATCGGCGTGGACTGGCGGGTCCGCCTGGACGAGGCCTGGCAGCAGATAGGACACGATGTCGCCATCCAGGGAAACCTCGATCCGGCCGCGCTGCTCGCGGCGCCGAAAGAAATCAGGAACCGCGTTACCGAGATTCTCCAGCGCGCCGGCGGGCGACCGGGCCATATCTTCAACCTGGGTCATGGCGTTCTGCCCGAGACCCCCGTAGAGCATGTAGTCGCCATGGTAGAGGCTGTTCATGAGCTCAGCTCGCGCTGAAACTCCGGCGAAGTCTCTATCCCACCAAGCCGTCCTTCTGATCTCTTTCGGCGGACCTACCGCCGCCGCTGAGATCCGCCCGTTTCTTGCCCGCGTGCTCAAAGGCATTCCGATTCCCAAGGAGCGCATGGAGGAAGTCGTGCGCCACTACGAAGCTGTGGGCGGGCGCTCCCCGCTGAACGACATCACGTTCAGGCAGGCGGAGTCTTTGCAGCGATTGCTCAACGAGCAGGGATTGCCTTTGCCCGTCTACGTCGGAATGCGAAACTCGAGCCCGTTTCTGGCTGAGACGCTCAGGCGAATGGCGGAAGACGGCATCAGCAAGGCGCTGGGTTTCATCCTCTCTTCACACCAGACCGAGGCGAGCTGGGAGCGCTATCAAAAAAATGTCGCTGACGCGCGCGATGAGCTGGGCGGCCTGGCGCCCGTGATCGACTACTGTCCCGGCTGGCACGCCCATCCGCTTTTTATCCGGACATTGGCCGAGTTGATTCAACCCTGCCTGGACAGGGTCGAAGAACGGAACCGCTTCAGGACGCCGCTCATTTTCACGGCCCATAGCCTTCCCGTGGCGATGGCCTCTCGCTCCCCTTACGTCGAACAGGTCCAAGAAACTTCGCAACTGATCGCCGACCGGCTGAGCCACCGCCGCTGGTCCGTCGCTTATCAGAGCCGCAGCGGCAGACCGACTGATCCCTGGTTGGAGCCTGACATCGGCCAGGCGATCCGGGATCTGACGGCTGAAGCCGCTTCGGCCGTCATCGTGGCGCCGATCGGATTTGTCTCAGACCATGTGGAGGTGCTCTATGATCTCGACATCGAGGCGAGGAAGGTCGCCGAAGATCTGGGCCTCCGCTTCTTGCGCGCGAGTTGTCCGAATGACCAGCCGACATTCATACAGATGATGGCGGCTGTGATCCAGGCCAGCGTGCAAGGTACCCCATGAGTCGCCGTATCATTGTTGTGGGTGGGGGAATCGCGGGGCTCGCGGCAGCGCACCGGCTGGTCGAGCTCGACCGGGAAAGATCCCTCGGCCTGGAGGTGAAGCTGCTCGAGGCGGCGCCGCGCCTGGGCGGCTCCATCGCCACCGAACGTATAGGCGATTTTCTCGTCGAGGCCGGACCGGACTCTTTCATTACCGAGAAGCCCTGGGCGCTTCGACTATGCGAGCGTCTGGGAATAACCTCCCGGCTGATATCGACGCAAGCGGCTTACCAAAAAGTCTACGTCGTCCACCGGGGCGCGCTCAAGCCCCTTCCCGAGGGTTTTTTTCTTCTGGCGCCGACGCGCCTCTGGCCTTTCCTCCGCACCCCGCTTTTTTCCTGGAGCGGCAAGCTGCGCATGGCCTGCGAGCTGTTCGTGCGGCGCGCCGGCACGGATGGCGATGAGAGCCTGGCGGCGTTTGTCCGGAGACGCTTTGGCGCTGAGGCGCTCGATCGCGTCGCCCAGCCGTTGGTCGGAGGAATTTACGCGGCCGACCCTGAAAAGCTCAGCCTTGCGGCCACCATGCCCCGTTTCTTGGAGCTCGAGCGGCGCAAGCGCAGCATCATCTGGGCGATGTGGTCGGAACAATGGCGCCGGTCGCGCAGCCGCCTGAGCGGAAGCGGCGCCCGCTGGAGCCTATTTGTCACTTTCTCCGGCGGCATGCAGGAATTCGTCGATGCCGTCGCGAACCGGCTTCCTGAGGCAAGCGTGCGCGTGGGGACCCCAGTTATTGGCCTGGAACGGAACGCAACCCAAGGAACCTGGACGCTTTGCACCAGCGGCGGCGAGCGCTTCGATACCACTGCGGTGATACTCGCCGCTCCCGCTTACCGATCGGCGGAAATAGTCGCCCCGCTCGCGGCCGATCTGGCGGACGATCTGAACGCCATCCCCTATGCCTCGACCGCCACTGTCAGCCTCGCCTACCGAGAGGAGGATTTCCCTCACGCGCCGGACAGCTTCGGTTTCGTTGTCCCATCCGCGGAAGCGCGGAAACTCATGGCCTGCACCTTCAGCAGCATGAAATACGCCGGCAGGGCGCCCGAAGGGCATCTCTTGCTGAGAGCGTTTGTCGGCGGCGCCCTGCAGCCGTCTCTATTTGAGGACGACGACGCAACTATGGAGAACAATGTCCGTCACGAGCTGGCGAGCCTGCTCGGGGTGAAGGCTGAGCCGCTATTTTCGCGCGTCCGGCGCCACCCCCGCTCCATGCCCCAATACCACGTCGGCCACGGGGAGCGAGTCCGGCGCATCGAGGGGCGCCTCAGCGGGCTCTCCGGTCTCGCGCTTGCCGGAAGCGCCTATCACGGGGTCGGCATCGCCGACTGCGTTCACAGCGGGGAAGAGGCCGCCGAAAAGATTTTGGCGAGGTTGGGCTAACTCAACGATCGGAATCGAGCGGCGAGGCTTCGGGCGGAGGCACGATCCACCACACGAGAGAGCCAAGGACGAAGGCACCGGCGCCGCTGGCGATATAAGGGGCATTAGGCCCGACGTGCTCAAGTAGCCAGCCCGCCGCCGCGTTCGAGGCGATCCCCCCTGCGGCCACACCGACCATGGAGAGAAGGGCCTGCCCTGTAGAGCGCAAACGCGCCGGCACGACGGCGTCCAGATAAAGAGGGCCGCCGAGCAGCAGCCCCGCGACCATCGCGCCGTGGAGCGTCTGAGCGGCATAGACCAGGTAAAGCTCCTCGATCATTCCGCTCACCGTCCAGCGCAGAGCCCCTGCCAGGATGCCCAACGCGAGCAGACCTCGAGCCCCAAGACGCTTGAGCGCCGATCCCGCAGAGAGGATCAACGGGATCTCGATCACGAGCATGAGAATCCACATCCCGCGGATGGTGTCCAAATCGCCGCCGCGCGAGCGGACATAGACCGGAAAAAGCCACATCGGACCCTGGAGGAGAAAGTAGGCGGCAAAGGAGAAAAGAAGAAAACGGACTAAGGCTCGATTATGGAGCAGCGCCCGCCACTCACCCCGCGAGGCGCGCAGGGCCACCCTCCCCTCTCTCGGCAGGGCCAGACCCGCCAAGGCGGCCAGGAAGGCGAGCCCCGCGGTTACGAGAAACATGATCTCCAGCCCTGGCTCCGAGGGCGCCCCGGCAACTGCCACCAGAGCGCGGGATGCTTGGAAGGAATCGAGAATCCAGGGAAAAAGCACTACCAGAAGCAAAAAGCCCAGGGTTCCCCAAACCCGAATAAAGCCGAAGGCATTAGCGCCGGCGGCGCCGAGCGCCCCGAGGGTTACGGAGACCGTCATGGGAATGACGGCCGTGGCAAAAATCGCCAGCGCAGCGGTGGCAAGCAGAATGGCCGGAAAACCGCGCGCCAGGCCGAGCAGCATGTAGCCTGCGGAAGCGCCAAAGGAGAGAAGGGCCAGAACGCGGCTGCGCGCCCCGCTCCTGTCCGCCACCTGACCCCAGAAGATCTGCGCAAAGATCTCTACCAGCGGGATGACGGCGAGAACTACGCCCACCTCGGTGCCGCTGAGGCCGGCATTTTCCTTGAGATAGAGACTGTAATAGGGAAAGAAAACCCCCTGGGCGCCCAGATAGAGAAACCAGAAGAGAGAGAGGGAGGCTTGGCCCTGCATGAACCGGCTTCGAGCCGCTATTTTATTTCCTGCCCGCTTAAATGGGGCTCGTAGAGCATCTGGATGACGATGCCGTCGGGATCGGCGCAGTAAAAAGAGGCGCTGCCGTCGCGATGGATTTTAAACGGGTGGACGATCGGCACGTCCTTCGCCTGAAACTCCCTTTCCAGCTCTTTCACTCTCTCGATGGTCTCGACCACAAAACCGAGATGGTCGAGCTGCTGGGAGACGGATCCGGGATCCGATTCGTGCGGCAGCTCATGCAACGCAAGGTTGTCGGAGCCCGAAGTGAGGTAGACATTTTGCGGGTCGGGCTCCCAAACGACCCCCATCCCGAGGATCTCTTGATAAAAGCGTCTGGAACGTTTGATATCTTTGACCTTCAGGGCGACGTGTCGCATGCCCCGAAGCCCTTTAAGACCGCTCATGGACATCTTTATAGCATAGTCTGTTGTCCCCTTGCACCGCGCAAGGAAAAGCGGGATATTTGAGTTGTGAAAGAGGCTCTCTGGTGGCGCACGGAACCGGACGGACGGATTCTCTGCACCCTCTGTCCGCGCTATTGCCGCGTGGGCGACGGGCAGGCCGGCTTCTGCTACATCCGCAAGAATATCGGCGGCAAGCTTTACTCCTTGGGCTACGGCAAGTCGACCGGTTTCGCCATCGATCCGATAGAGAAAAAACCGCTCAACCATTTTCTCCCCGGCACCGGCGT
>JACPDC010000306.1 GCA_016184235.1 Deltaproteobacteria bacterium
GCTCGAACGAAGAGACCTTGGGTATCTCACCGGCCGGCAGCTCCGCGGGCCAGGTGCCGTCGAGCAGCATGTAAGCGCCGTCCGCGCTCTTCCGCTCTTCCGCCGACAGGAACGGAACCAGGATCGAGGTGTAGGCGTGCGGCACCTGCCAGACGTCGCGCACCGGATGGACCCTGGTCGTCATCGCCCAGATCACGCTTCGAAGGTCGGTGATATCCACGTCGTCGTTGAGCAGCAAGAGATAGTTGGCGTAGCGGCCGCACTTGGTTCCCCAGATCGCCATCGCGAGACGGCGCGGGTAAGTCTTGTCCGGGACTTTGGTGGAGACCGCCCAGAAATGGACGGTGGACTCCGGCAGGGCGTAAACGAAGTCCACCGGGTAGCCTTTATGGTCGCGCACCTCTTCCAGGACTTCGGCCGCGTTCGCTATCGTCATCACCACATGGTCCTCGTCGACCGGGATTCCGATCGAGGTCATGGTCAAGATCGGATCGTTCCTGTGGGTCACGGCGGTCACGTGCAAGACCGGGCGCCGCTGCCTGCCGCCGACATAGCCGGTGTATTCGCCGAAGGGCCCTTCCTCTTCGGACTCTTCCGGATTGATGTAGCCTTCGATGACGATCTCCGCCGTGGCCGGCGCCTCGAGATCCACGCTCTGGCAGCGGACCAATTCCAGCGGTCTTCCCCTGAGCCCGCCGATGACGTCGGCCTCGTTCCTCTTCCCCTGAACCGCGACGCACGAGATCAGGGCCGTCACCGGCTCGGTGCCGATCGCCACGGCGAACTCCATGCGGCGACCGAGCCTTTTATAGTCGCTCAGGTGGCGCTGAAAATCCTGGATCGGCCCGATCAGGGCGCCCAACCGGTTTCTGCCGTGGACCACGAGGCGGTACATGCCGTAATTCACCCAGCCGCTCTCCGGATCCCTGGTGATCACCGTGTGCCAGGTGCCGATGTAGCGGCCACCGTCGCCGCCGTGGATCAGCGGCACGGGAAACTTGAGCAGATCGATGTCGTCTCCCTTGAGAATGTTCTCCTGGCAGGGGCCGGAGGGGACTCGAACCGGCGGGATCAGAGTCTTTCTGCGCTTTAGATAGGATTCGGTGATCTCCCGGACAGTGCTGTCCGGCGGGAGATCGAGGGCCACAGCCACCCGGGCGTACCGGCCGCGCCGGCCCTGGGCCATCGGCCCGCCGAGGATGCGAAAGCCGCTCGGATAGTCCTTGATCTTTTCGAACAGCACGGCGGGACCGCCGACTTCGCACAACCTGCGCACGACCGCGCCCACCTCGAGGTTCCAATCGACCTCCAGGCTGACGCGCTGAAGCTCTCCGGCCTGGTCCAGAGCGGAGATCCATTCTCGCAAATCAGCAAACGGCATGGCGCGCTCCCAACTGCGACTTTGTGACAGAAGAGTCCCCTCTTTGTCAACTTAAAGACAGGCGTTAGGCATTAGGCAATAGTTAAGAATTTTCAGACTACTGCCTGTTGCCTGTTGCCTACTGCCTGATTTTGTCCTCTGGACAAAATCCCCTTTCTGGTTTAGATTCGGCCATTTTCCTCGAAAAGGGGGTCCTATGGCAGAGACCAGCAGACCGGCCGCGATACAACTCTCCGAGATCGGCGCCTACCTCGGCCCCGGCACCAAGGCGAACGGAAAATTGCTCTTCGAGGGCGCGACTACGATAGAAGGCGAGATCGACGGAGAGATCCTGGTGCACGGCAACGTGACCATCGGCGAGCACGCGAACATCAAGGGAAAGATCGTCGCCACCTCGGCGCTCATCCGCGGCAAGGTGACGGCCGACATCCAGGTGGACAAAGGTGGACAAAAGGATAGAGATCCAGCCCCCTGGAGTCGTGATCGGCGACGTGGTCACCCAGAGTCTGGTGATCGGAGATGGGGCGATTCTCGAAGGCCATTGCTCCATGCGGCGGGAGAAGGAAGGAAAGGTCTTGCCGTTGGTGCGCCAGGAGGCCAGCGGAGGAAAATCGGAAGAGAGCTCCCCCTAGCCGCTCATCCGTCTACGAATAGAGAAACCAGCCGCCGCTCCTTCGCCGCCACGAGACCGCGCGCGGTTATCCTGAGGGCGGGAAGAGTGACGAAGGTGAGAAACATCAGGGCGTAGAGAGGCTTTGAAAAAGGCGAGCCTCGCTCCCTCAGACGCCGGTGAATTCGGTCGAGCCCCCGCCCTACTTCCCGCCACGGCCTGAGCGAAAAGACTCCCCCGGCGGGCAGCTCCATCTTCTCCAGCACCTCCCCGCGCTCCACCACCGCTATCCCGCCGCCCGCCTCGATCAGGATGCTAGCGCAGCGCGCCATGTCGTCGTCGCTGGAGCCGGCGATGAGCAGAGTATTTTCGTCGAGACAGGCCGTGGTTCCCACCGCCCCTACCCTCGCGCCGAAGCCCTTCAAAAGGCCGAAGGCGATTTTTCCCCGCTCACCGTGGCGCTCGAAGACCGAGACCTTCAGCAAGTCCTGACCGGGATCCGCCTCGAGGAAACCCTTCTGGGGCTGCGCCTCTAAAATCCTTTCTATGGTGATGTTGGAGCTGATCAGCTCCATGACGCGGATTTTGGCCGACGGCGAGGGACAAGGGATGCGAAAAGAGTCCGGAGTAACGTTCGGCGTGAGCCGCAAAGATCCCATGATATCGGCGGGCAGGGAAATCGGCTGCGAGCGCACCAGGCTATGGCCCCGCTCGGCTACGACTTCCCCGCCGATCAGCGTGGAATGAACCCTCGCCTCTTTGAGATCTTCCAGAAGCGTAAAATCGGCATAGCGACCGGGCCCAATGCCGCCTATCTCCTGCTCCAGGCCGGAATAGGTGGCGGCATTGAGCGTCACCGCCTGAATCGCCTGCACCGGCGGAAAACCCAGGCTGATCGCCCGTCTGACGATAAAGTTCATATGGCCGTTCTGCGCCACGTCGTCCGGGGCCATGCTGTCGGTAACCAGGATAACCCTCTGCGTGCTCAAGCCGCGGCTCACGATCGGCGGCAAGGTCGCTTCCAGATCGCGGCGGATGGAGCCCTCACGCAGCATCACCCAGTAGCCCATTCGCAGCCTTTCGAGAACGTCCTCTTCCCGTATCGGCTCGTGACAGGAGGAAACACCCGCCGCGGCGACCGCGCAGAGTCTCTGGTCCCTGGCCCCCGCGGTATGGCCGTGAATGATTTTGCCCGCGCCGAGCGCCAGCTCGATCTTTTCCAAAAGCTCCGGATCTCCCTCCGCCAAACGCAGCCAGGAAACGATCTCTCCCATTCCCAACACGCGTGGGTCCGATAGACCTTCGGCGACCTCCGCGGCAGAGAGGGCCGGCGTGCTGCACAAAAGGGGATCTTGCGGCGAAACCATGGAAATCAGCGTGAAGACCCGAGCCGGATGGGCCTCGACCTCGTCCAGAAATATTTTCAGCCCCCTGAAGCCGAAGACAGTTTGAAGCTCGTCGCACGAGGCGATGAGCGAGGTGGTGCCGTGGGGAACGTAAGCTTGCAGATACTCGTACGGGCGGCAGAAATGGCCGATGTGGGTGTGGGCGTCGATGAAGCCCGGCGCGATCACGAGCCCCTTCGCATCGAGAAGCCTGGTGGACGGCCCGCGCGTGTGCCCCGCCTTCGGCCCGACGTAGCAGATCCTGCCGTCGAGGACGGCGATCTCCATCCCCTTCAGTATCTCTCCGGAGTAGACATTGACCATCTCCCCGCCGGAGATGATCAAATCCGCCTTGATCTCCCCCATCGCCCCGCGGATGAGCCGCTGGATATTTCTCTTGGAGGGCTTCATGAGAACTTTTTAACATAGAGTGCAGTTGTTTACCAAAGAAAGAAGGCAGGAGAAAAATACTTGACAAGGTTTTTGTAAGTAACCGATACTACGTGGAGTTTTAGCTATAGATGGATTAGAGGCTGCCGGTGATACGCCACCAGCAATAGCGCCGGATAACAAGCGGCTTAACCCGGTGGGGCGGGTTAGCCGGAACCCTAGGCTAGTTTTGGAGTGCCGCACCCATCGTTATGGGTCCGAATCCAAAGTTCATTTTCCAGGGATTAATCCTGATTCTTGGCATCCTCATTTTTGCTGGTGCCGTTGTGTTCTACCGGGAAGAGACTCCGAGCCGTACTTGCTGATTATAATCGGCTATCGGTTTTTTCGTTCGGTTCGGCGCTGATTTTGTTGATCCTGGTCTTTTTGTTTTTGGTCTGGAAGAGTAACTAGAGTTGGGCGAGAGCGTCGATGAGCAAACTGAACCGAAGGCTAAAGAAACCTCTGGTGCGAGTCACTGCTAAAGTCGAGGCGGTGTTGTCACCCGACGACGTCGCTGGTTTATGTCGTTGCCCGTGCCACCGAGCGCCGAGTGCTGTAGTTCACCCTATTCCTTGCTGCAAGCCATGTTCTCATTGCGGGGTGGAGATCGCTAGAGGTTGCCACGAAGATCACTTGAAGAGTTGCCGAGGCTTAGTGATGCGGGTAGGAAGCAAAGCCTAACCCTTGGTTTGAGACGGGCGTCCTGAGCGCCGGTCACCCAAAACGTTAAGTGCCTCCAAAACCAGCAATGAACTTTGACGACAAAATCGCTCTCCTAATCCAGTTGTGGAGTGGTCAAGGCTTTTGGTGACTAATTTTTAGAGCGGCGCGAGAAGACCAAAATAACGAAAGACCCGTTCAGCCGACCCGTTCGGTCCTAATAATATGCTCGATCTTGCATCGAAATATCATTTTGTTTTCCAAGATATGCAAGTAAACCTTTTGCTTATGCTTATAGAAGAATATGTTAATGGTGCTGAGCTTCAAATTGACCGAATCGAAAGGACAAGGAGATCCTTTCGAAAACCCCTGTTGTCAATACGCAACTCTAAAAATACCGATTGGAAAGCGTATCGCAAACAGCATCTCAGGATATTCTGTGATGCACATTTTTACTTTATTTGCATTGGTCAGGTTAGTAAATGCCTTGAAAGGCTCCGCACTAAGCTG
>JACPDC010000189.1 GCA_016184235.1 Deltaproteobacteria bacterium
GGATCGCTATCAGAAAGAGGCCATCGTCATTCCCTTCCCGATTCGCACCGTTTATCTCAAGGGAGAGCCTGGTGGCAGCGATCCGAGCACGACCGGGGCGAACAGCCTGTAATAGTCCGCCTGGAGAAAGTCTGCCGCACTAAAAAAGAGCGCCATCGGGAAACTGATATGCAATACGACACCGCTTTTCGGGCTTATCTGGCCAGGCGCATCGAGCAGATCGAGAAGGCCGACATCGTCGTCGGGATCCCCTGCTACAACAACCAGGCCACCATCGCCAGCGTCCTCAAGCAGGTCAGCAGCGGCCTCGCCAAACACTACAAGTCGGCGCGGTCCGTGATCCTGATCTCCGACGGCGGCTCGACCGACGACACCCGCGAGGTCGCGCGCGACGAAGAGATCATGCCGTGGCAGGAGAAGGTCGTCTTCATCTACCGCGGGATTGGCGGGAAGGGGACTGCGCTAAGGGCGATCTTTGAAGCCGCCGAGAGGCTGGAGGCGCGGGCCTGTGCTGTTGTGGACGCCGATTTGAGGAGCATCACTCCGGACTGGGTCAAATACCTCCTCGACCCCGTGCTGGAAAAAGACTATCAGTTCGTGGCGCCGGTCTACTCTCGCTACAAGTACGACGGCACCATTACGAACAACGTGGCGTATAGCCTGACGCGGGCTCTCTATGGCAAGAGGATTCGCCAACCCATTGGAGGGGACTTTGGCCTCTCGCCCGATACGATCCTGTCTTACAACAGGCAGAACGTTTGGATGACTGATGTGGCCCGCTTTGGGATCGATATCTGGATGACCACCCATGCGGTGACCCACGGCTTCCGAATTTGCCAGGCCAATCTGGGAGTCAAGGTGCACGATCCGAAGGACCCCGGGGCTTCGCTGGGCCCGATGTTTCGCCAGGTGGTCTGGACCCTGTTCACGCTCATGGAAAAAAATGTCGATGTCTGGAAGGAAATCCAGGGGAGCGAACCCGTGGAGACCTTCGGCCTGACGGAGTTTCTCGAGCCCGAGCCTATCGACGTCAATTTGGATCTGCTGATGTATAACTACAAACAGGGCTTTCAGCACTTCGGCATCCTGTGGAAGGATCTCCTCAGCGCCTCCTGCTTCGAGGCGTGGAGAAAATTGGCCGAGGCGGAGGCCAAGGAGTTTATTCTGCCGGTGGAAATTTGGGCCAAGACCCTCTATGAGCTGGCCACCACCTTTCACCACTGGCCCAAAAATCGAGCCAAACTCATCGATGTGATCAGTCCCCTGTACCACGGCCGGGTCGCCTCTTTTATCGATCAGACCGCGGAAATGAAGACGGTGGAGGCGGAGCAGGTGGTTGAGGAGCAAGCGGAGGTTTTTGAGAGGGGAGAAGGGATTTTTCCAGAGGATCCTGCGGGGCTGGAGGCCGTAGCGCATTTTGACCAGGACGGGACTCTTCTAATGGATATGACAAAAATCCTCGTTCCGCTCTTCGAGCCGACCCATGCCCTCCCTTATCTAAAGATGGCCGCGGCGCTGCTTCCTCTGGAGGGGAGGATCCTCGCACTGCGGGTGGTCGAGATTCCGGAGGAAGACTCCCTTAGCGTAGGGGCGGAGAAGGCTCCCGTCTACCGGGCCGCGATGGAAGATCTGCTCTCCCAGTTCTCGGACCAGAGAGTAGAATTGAAGACCCTAGTCCGGGTTTCGCACCGCCTCACAGAGGGTATTGTGGAGACGGTCAGGGAGGAGGAGTGCGATCTGCTCCTGCTGCCCTGGAAGGGGTACAGCGTGTCGGAGGACCGCGTTTTTGGCGGCACCATCGATCGCCTGCTGGAGCGGCCGCCGTGCAACAGCATCGTTGTAAGGGCGGGGGATCTCTCCAGCTGTAAGCGAATCCTCCTTCCTGTCCGCGGCGGACCCTATGCGGAGTTCGCCCTGGAGGTCGCGAGTCGATTGGCGCTCGCCCTAGAGGCGGAGGTGACGGTGCTGCATTGCGAGCAGCGCTACTCCGCCCCGTCCTTCGGAGACCGGGCATACCGCTCCTTTCTCCGCAAGCTCCGGCTTCATCCCCATGTCAAACTGCTCACGCGCCACGGAGATCCGACGGCAGCGATCATCCAGGAGGCCCGGAGCCACGACCTGCTCATCGTCGGCGCCGGCTTTAACCCCGAGCCGACCGCCTATTTCCTGGGTCCGATCGTGGAGCATGTGGTGCTTGAGACGGAGAAGCCGCTGGTGGTGGTCAAGACCACTTCTACCGAAGTCCCGGAGTTTGGCGAGTTAGCGGCCGGGGAGAGGGCGCGCCCCCTTTCCGAGAGAGTGGACAAATGGTTTGCCGAGAACACCTTCCATAGGAAGGAATTCAATGATCTTCAAAAGTTGCTGGAGCTCAAAGAAAAGCAGGGGCTGACCATCAGCCTGGGACTACCCGCGCTCAACGAAGCGGAGACCGTGGGGAATATCATCCGAACCGTGAAGCAGGCGCTCTTCGAAGAATTACCGCTTCTGGATGAGGTCGTGCTGATCGATTCGGGCTCCACGGATGAAACGGTGAAGATCGCAGAGGATCTCGGCATACCGGTATACGTGCACCAGCAGATCCTGCCGCAATACGGATCGTACCGGGGCAAAGGGGAGGCCCTATGGAAGAGCCTCTACGTGCTCAAAGGCGACCTGGTAGTCTGGATCGACACCGATATCAAGAACATTCATCCCGGCTTTGTCTATGGGATTCTCGGTCCTCTGCTCAAGGAGCCGCAGATTCAATACGTGAAAGGATTTTACCGTCGTCCCTTGAAAGTGGGAGGAGAATTCTATGCCGAGGGTGGAGGCAGGGTGACCGAGCTTACCGCGCGGCCTTTCTTGAATCTTTTTTTTCCCGAGCTGTCCGGGATTATCCAGCCCCTGGCGGGCGAGTACGGTGGCAGGAGAGGGGCGCTGGAGCAGGTCCCGTTCTTTACCGGATACGGCGTTGAGACCGGGATGTTGATCGATCTCTTCAATGCCTTTGGACTGCGGGCCGTTGCCCAGGTCGATCTCGAAGAGCGCATCCATCGCAACCAAACGTTATCGGCCTTGAGCCAGATGTCGTTCGCCATCATCCAGGTCTTTATCCAGCGGTTGGAAGAGAAAAACATGATCAAGCTACTGGAAGAGATCAACCAGAGTATGAAGCTCATCATGCATCGGCAGCAGGGCTATACCCTGGAGGTCAAGGAGATCCGGGACCGCGAGCGGCCACCGATGATCTCGATCCCGGAATATCGCGCCGGAAGACAAAGAACCGGCTCGATCAAGGAGGCGTAAGAACCTTGACTCCCTCCGCGCCAATAGTCATCACCGATCTGGACGGCACTCTCTTGGACGAAAAGAGCTATAGCTACCAGGCCAGTCTCCCCGCCATCCAAGGGCTCAAGTCGGCCGGGATCCCGCTCATCCTCTGCTCCAGTAAAACCTACAGCGAGATCCTCCGGCTCTGGCGCGAGCTGGACCTTGGGGCCCCTTTCATCGTGGAGAATGGCGGGGCGATTTTCTTCCCCCCGCGACACTTTCCCTTCCCCTTGAAGGGAGCGGGCCGCAAGGATCAATTTGAGGT
>JACPDC010000232.1 GCA_016184235.1 Deltaproteobacteria bacterium
GTGGGTGCGGGGCTGTTTTCCCGGCACAAAGGGGAGGTAAAGGCCGTCGACGGGGTCAGCCTGACGATCGAAGAGGGGGAGACTCTCGGGCTGGTGGGAGAGTCGGGATGCGGGAAGTCCACCCTGGGCCGGACCATCCTGAGGCTGATCGAGCCGACGGCCGGCGCGGTCCACTTCCAGGGGAAAAACATCCTGTCGCTCTCCCAGCGCCAGCTCCGCGACATGCGCCGGGAGATGCAGATCATTTTTCAGGACCCTTATGCCTCTCTCAATCCGCGCATGCGGGTGGGCGAGATCATCGGCGAGGGGCTGGAGATCCACGACATTGCCAAGGGGAAGAAGAAGAGAGAGCGGGTCATGGAATTGCTCAATCAGGTCGGTCTCAGGGAAGAGCACTACGATCGTTATCCCCACGAGTTCAGCGGCGGCCAGCGCCAGAGGATCGGCATCGCCCGGGCATTGGCCGTGAACCCGAGATTCATCGTCGCGGACGAGCCGGTCTCCTCGCTGGACGTCTCCATCCAGGCCCAGATCATCAATCTTCTCCAGGAGCTCCAGGAGAAAATGGACCTGACCTATTTTTTCATCTCGCATGATCTCCGGGTGGTCGAGCACATCAGCCACCGCGTGGCGATCATGTACCTGGGGAAAATCGTGGAGATCGCCAATAGCGAGACGATTTACCGGGATGCCAAGCACCCCTATACCCGCGCTCTTCTCTCAGCGGTTCCCATCCCTGATCCGAATCGTAAGAAGGAGCGGATCATCCTGGAGGGAGATGTGCCGAGCCCGGTCAACCCGCCGCCGGGGTGCAGCTTCCATCCGCGCTGTGCCTACCGCGAGGAACTCTGCGACAAGGTCGAACCCAAGCTGGAGTTCGGCGCGGGCGGCCACGGGGTCTCATGCCATGTGTTCGGGCCGGGAAAACGGATTTAAATAAACCGAAGCCAGCCGTTCAAATCGTTTTAAACAATTTGAACCTCTTGAACGGCTTGAACAGCCCCTTATGGGGCTAAAAACGGGGTTGATTTATCGGCTGGGGATGGTAAACTCATCCGTCGGCATTTGATCAAAGCAAGAGAGAGCGGATCCCAGCCGATTTTGAGGGCCTCTCGGGAGTATCCATCCCGGGGGGTTTTTATTTTGTTTCAGGAGTGAAGGTATGGCGACTCAGGATGCCCGTGTTCCGATGACCTATCAGGGATACCAGCGCTTGATCGAGGAGCTCAAGCGCTTGAAGAGCGTGAGATCGAAGATAGGCTGGCGCGCGCCCAGGTTATCGAGGTCTCCAAGCTGTCGGGGGATAAAGTGGTTTTTGGCGCCACCGTCACCCTGGCGGACGGCAACACGGGCGACAAGGTTGCGTACCAGATCGTCGGTGATCACGAGGCGGAGCCGAAGAACGGAAAGATATCTATCAGCTCCCCGATAGCCAGGGCCCTGATCGGCAGGAGTGAAGGAGACGAAGTCCAGGTCCGCACCCCCACGGGAATTCGCACCTTCGAGATTTTGCGCTTGGACTTTATCGACTGAACCTCTCCCCGTTTGCGGGCCGGGCCTTTCTCTGAGGTGTCATGTCTGTGTCTATCAGAAAGGCTGCACTTCTTGCTCTTTGCCTGCCCCTTTTCCTTTTTCTTGCCTTTCGTTTGTCCCTAAACGCGTCAGAGATTACGATGGAGGCCCAGGTCGGCTTTCATGGTCTGTTCCAGCTGGGCCATCCCTTCCCATTGACAGTGAGCCTCTCCAACTCGGGCCGGCCGGTGGAAGGGACTCTGCAGGTGAAGGTATGGAAGGGAGGCCCCACCAAAGGGATCGATCCTTATCCATTTTACTATCAGCGAACGGTTCTCCTCTCCGCGCAATCTCAAAAGAGCTTTCAATTTACAGTGGATCCCGATTCCATCAGCCGGCCCCTCACGGTCACCTTCTTGGGCCCGGCAGCCGAGGCTTCCCAGGATATTGACTTGAGGCACCACTTCTCTCCTTCCCCCTTGAGCCTTTTGCTGACGGAAAACAGCGTCGCCCCGTCCGTTCCTTTGGCCTCGAACGCGTCGACTCCCCTCATACCTCTATCGATATCCCAGTTGCCGTCCGAGGCCCGGGCCTATCGGGGCGTGTCGACCATCGTATTCTACGAACAGTCCCTGCGCGATCTATCGAAGGCCCAGTCGGCGGCCCTGGAGACGTGGCTCGCCTCAGGCGGCGCCATCCTGGTTCTGGGCAGCATCCACTACGCCCTCTATCAAGAGCCGGCCATGAGCCGATTCCTTCCGGTCCGCGTCTTGGGATTGAAACGGTTCGCGTCTCTCCCCGGTTTGGAGAGCGCCTTTCAGGCAAAGGCCGCCCCGCTCAAGAATCTCCTCGCCCAGGATTCGCGGCTGGTCGAGGGCAAGGTCCTGCTCGAAGAGCAGGGCACTCCGATCCTGGTAGAGAGCAGCCGGGGGAGAGGGCGGGTCTGGTATCTTTCCTTGGACGTGGGGCGGCCGCCGCTGTCGCATTGGGATGGGCTCGCCCTGCTCTTTGGCCTTCTCGGCCCGTCCCACGAGGCGGAGCGAGCGCCGGCGCTGACCAGCTGGGATGAATCGGTGATTTCCCGGCTGTTGTGGAATCCGTCGTTTTTTGCCACATACGTGCCTATCCGCTCCTTTTTCCTGTGGCTGCTCTTTTATCTCGGAGGCCTGTCGCTGCTCGCCTGGCTGTGGCTGCGGCAACGGTGGCCGCGCCTGAGACTGGTGCAAGCCTTGCTCTCCCTGGTGGCCCTCGCCGGCTTCGGGGGATATCTCCATTTTGTTCGCGGCGGGAATATCCCGGATGGGGTCCTGGTCGCCTCGACGCTGCTGGAGAGCGTTGCGGGCGAATACGCGGAGGCCCAGTCCAACATAGCCCTTTTTTCCACGCAGCGGCGGGATTATAACCTTCGGGTCGAAAGCGGATGGAGCGGCCTCGAGCCGGTGCCCCGTACCGGGGTGTCCGATGCCGCCCTGGTCGTTCGCGAGGAAGGCGGCTCCAGCGGACTGAGCTTCCCGCTGGGGGAGTGGGATTACCGGCTCTTTAGGATTCGATCGGTGGCCCGTTTTCCGGTCCGCGTCGAGCTTGAGAACAAGGGAGATCGCTTTTTCTTGAGACTCGCCAACCTCGGCTCCAGGGACCTCACGGAATGCTGGCTCGTCGTTCCCGGACAGCGCTTTTTCTTGGGCGACATTCTGCAGGGATCCAGTCAGACGCGGGAGTTTTCCGCCGCTCCGATGGGGGGCGAGGCCAAAAGACAAGAGAAGATAGACCTGCACGACATTCCCTTCGGGGACAAGACGCGCGAGCTGCTGATGCGCTATTCCTTTTTTCCCCAGGAGCAGGGGATGGCCCGCTGGGGAAGCGGCGCGGCGCTTTTTTTCGGGTGGGTGCGCGGCGCGCCGCGGCGCATTTGGGTCGATGATCCGCGGGTGATCGCTTACGAGTACTCGCTGTTTCGCGCCATCATCCCGCTCGATGACGAAGGGGAGCTATGAGGGGCAACCCGATTTTTCGCGAGGGGATCGAGCTCTATCTCATCGAGGGCCATGGGTTCGTCGTCTATGGCTATTTCCTCGTGCTCCTTGCCGCGCTCGAGTTCTTGATCCTGTTTCTTCCCTCGATCGATCCGCAGGCCTGGGTGGGCCCGGCCAATCTTTTCAAGCTCTCCTCCGCGGCGGCCTTGCTGCTGATCGTCTACTCCGTCCTGAGAATCGCCAATCAAGAGTTTGTCCCCTGGAGATTCATCGCCCTGAGGCGCTGGTTTGACGGAGAAAGGCTGAGCGTGTGGGACGTGGCCCAGGGCCAGATCGCGCTTCTCTGCCTCCACGCCGCGCTCTTGGTGCTGCTCTGCGCCCCGCTCTTGATTTGGGCCGGGGCGATTACGCGAGCGCCGGCGGGCTCGGTCCTGTTCACCTTTTCCGTCCTGCTCTTCTACTCGCTGAGCTACGGCGTCTGGGCCCTGGCGGCGGTCACGGTTTGGGAGCGCAGGATGGAAAGCCGGCAGGTTTTCATCCGCTGCCTGTTTATCTCCCTGGTCTTGCTCTCGGCGCTTTTTTATCCGCCCGTGAACCCGGTGGCCTTTCTTCTCTATTATCTGGACAGGAGGGAGATGGCCCCGCTGGTTTTTTGGGGATGGAAATGGCCGGCTGCCTCGGTTCATTTCCTGTTCCATTTTCTTCTGCTGGGATCGGGGCTGCTCCTCTACGGGGCCGCGCTTCGCAAGCGGGAGGGCAAGCGGTGAGCGCGTCTCTGCAGGAGAAATTCTCCGTCCTGATCGGCTGGGAGAAGCTCAAGAGAAGAGAGGCGCTCCTGATCTCGGCTCTCTGCTACTCGCTTCTTTTCTCTCTCGTGGCCTCGCCGGCAGCGGCGTTGCTGCCTCTGTGGGCCGATCCGTTAGTTGTCCCGGCGGTTATTTTTCTGGTTCTGGCCCCCGCTCTTTTTCTTCTGCGTCCCTGGCGGACCGGAGACTCCCTGCGCGCGGTCTGGCTGCTCGACAGGACGCTCGGCATGGAGGAGCGGGCGATCACGGCCTGGGAGATCCTCGGCCGCGAAAAAAAAGGGTCCGCGGAGTTGTTGGTGCTCGAGGAGGCGGAGGGAAGACTTAAAGGGGTAGATCCCAAAGCGATCTTCCAGCGTCGGCTCACCTGGCAGGGGATTTCCGCTCCTCTGTTCTTCCTGCTCTGGCTGCTTTTTGTTTTTCTTGATGACGGCGCCCGTCTGGAGCGGAGCTTCAAGGCCTCCCAGGCAAGCAGGGCCGCGGCGCAGCTGCGGGAATTTTCCCGGGAGCTCCGGGACAGGGCGATATCCCAGGGACTCAGCGAGAGCCTCGAGATGGCCCGCGCCCTGGAGAGGGTCGCCGCGGAAAGACTCGCGGGGGAGGTCGACGAAAAGGGGCTGCAAGAGAACGTCGCCGGTTTGGCCGATGGGCTGCGCGGCAAGGAAGAGGCCGGGGCCGGCCTATCTGATCTTTCGTTCGCGATGGCCACGGCAGAGGGACTCCTGGATTTAAAGGCGGAGATGGAGGCGCTGAAAACGGCTCTTCTCCCGGACTCCGCCAAAGGTCAGGAAGGGCCGGGACGGGAGGCCCTGGAGCGGCTCGGCAACCTTCCCCGCCTCAAGGAAGAGATCGGAAAGAGGCTGCCGTCGTTTGAGAAGATCGAGACGAAGGATCTCCGGAGTCTCCTCGACAGGCTCGAGAAGCAGGTGGCGGCGGAGCTGGATCGCCGCACGCTCGTGGAGACCATGGAGTTTCTCGATCATCTGCTCAGGGGAATGGAGGCCAGGGAAAATCAGCTGTTGACCGGGGAGGCCGGCCCGGCGGATCCGGGGCGGTCGGCGCAGACGGAAAGGGAGAAGGCAAGAGGGATCTTTCCGGGGGATCAGCCTGGGACCAAGGAATCGGCGGAGCGCTCCCTCCCTCCCTTCAAGGCAAGCGCCGGGGCCCACTTGAAGGGGTTATTGGGAGAAGGAAAGGGAGGCAGCTTGTCATTCCGGGGCGAGCCCAAGGGGGGCAAGAGCGAGGTTTCACAAGAGGAGATTCTCGCTTCCTACCGGCGGCAGGCCGAAGAGGAGCTTGCCTCCGAGCGCATTCCGGAAGCGCTGCGGGAAACCGTGAAGAAATATTTTCTCTCCCTGGGAATGGCCGAGGGTAAAAAGTAGCATGCAGCCGGCCGAGGGCTGAACGGAGCGTTTATCATGGAAGCAATAACCGAGATCCAGGAAAGAATGGCGCGCGCCCGCGGCGCCTTCGGCGAGGTCAAGGCCGAAATAGCGCGGGTCATCGTGGGCCATGAAGAATTGATCGAGCAGATCTTCATGGCTCTGGTCTGCGGCGGTCACTGTCTGCTCGAAGGGGTGCCGGGCCTGGGAAAGACTCTGCTGGTGCGGACCCTGGGAGAGATACTGAACCTTTCGTTTTCCCGGATACAGTTCACCCCGGATCTCATGCCCGCCGATATTACGGGCACCAATGTCCTCACGGACGACCCCTCGGGGAAGAAGCTCTTCGATTTTCAGCGCGGTCCTGTTTTTGCGCATATCGTATTGGCCGATGAGATCAATCGCGCTACTCCCAAGACCCAATCCGCTCTCCTGGAGTCCATGCAGGAACAGAGCGTCACCGTCGGGGGCAAGGTGCATCGTTTGCAAAGCCCCTTCATGGTGCTGGCGACGCAGAATCCCATCGAAATGGAGGGAACCTACCCCTTGCCCGAGGCCCAGATCGATCGCTTCTTTTTCAAACTGATGGTCCGGTATCCCAGCCGCGGCGAGCTCGGACGAATTGCGGATTTGACCACCGCCTCTCTGCCGCCTGCCCCAGACAAAGTCTTGGACGGGGACGGAGTGCTGGAGATCAGAGAATGGGTGCGCCAGGTCCCCGTGGCGGAGGCGGTCAAGGACTTTGCCGTGCGCCTGGTGCTCGCCACGCATCCGCAAGAGAGCCAAGGCGACGGCGCCCTGCCTTTGGCGCGACGGTTCGTTCTCTACGGCTCCAGCCCCAGGGGCCTGCAGAGTCTGATCCTCGCCGCCAAGGCGCGCGCCCTTCTCTCGGGAAGGCCGAACGTCTCCTTCAACGACATCCGGGCAGTCGCGCTGCCGGCCCTGCGCCACCGCATCATTCTGAATCTCGAGGCGGACGCCGAGGGGATGAACGTCGAGAAGATTCTGGCGGAAGCCCTGGAGCGCGTCGTGGAGGTGCCGTAACTATGAGTTCCGAGTTCCGTATTCCGAGTTTCGAGGGAGAAAGTAAACCCAAGACCCGGGATGCCGGAGTCCAAGCTTTTTTTGATCCTGAGTTCTTGAAGAAGCTCGAGCGGCTCCGGCTGGTCGCCAAGCGGCTCTCCTGGTCCGGCTTCAAGGGGGAGCACCCTTCGCTCAGGAAGGGTTTCAGCCTCGAATTTTCCGACTACAGGAAATACCAGAGGGGCGACGACCTGCGCTACGTCGATTGGAACATCTACCGCCGGCTGGACCGGCTCTGCCTCAAGCTCTTTACGGCCGAGGAGGAGTTGAACGTTTATCTTATGGTCGATACCAGCCGCTCCATGGCAGAGGGCGATCCGCCCAAGATCGAGTACGCGAAGAGGGTCGCCGCGGCGCTCGGCTACATCGGGCTCAAGAACCTCGACCGGGTGGGGGCGACGGCCTTTTCCGCGCGGGCTCTCTTGCCGCTGGAGATGGGACGGGGAAGAAGGCAGATCCTCGCCCTTTTCAGCTTCTTGGCCGGGCTCTCCTGCCGAGGAGAGACGGACCTGGAGGCCGCCGTCCAGTCCTTCGCCGCGGTTTTTCCGCGCACGGGACTCGTCGTGCTGGTGAGCGACCTCTTCGATCCCGAGGGCTGGCGGGCCGGCCTCGAGGCTCTGCTGAGGAAGGGGTATCAGGTTCTGGTCATCCATATTCTGGACGAGCAGGAGATCTCCGTGGCGCCGCGGGGCGATGTCTCGCTCTTCGACGTCGAGAGCGAGAGGGAGAGAAAGCTCTTTCTGGACGATGCGCTGGTCGAGCGCTTCGACGAAGAGCTGCGGGACTACCTCAAGGCCGTGGAGTCGTTTTGCATAAGCCGCAACGTGGATTATCTCCGCACCACCACGGCGACGCCGTTTGAGGATTTCGTTTTGCTCACGCTGCGCCAAATCCGAAGTATAAAATAATTATGAATGATGAATTTTGAATTCTTAATTCAAAACTCAAAATTAAAAATTAAAAATTGTATTGAGATCCGATGAATTGGGGATTCCCTCTATCTTTTCTTTTGCTCCTGGGCGTTCTTCCCCTCATCGTCTTTCTGCACAGCTTGAGGCCCAGGGGTCTTAAGGTGAGCACCACCACCCTGTTTCTCTGGGAGCGGTTGCTCAGAGAACGGACCGTGGGGAGCAGGCTCGGGCGCCTGTTGAAGAAGAATCTCCCGCTCGTGCTCCAGCTCCTGAGCGCTTTGGTTCTCATCACGGCGCTGGCCGATCCCTCCCTGCTCTCGTGGGGCGCCCCGGGGGGGAACACCGTAGCCGTGGTCGATTTGAGCGCGAGCATGAAGGCGAAGGGCCGATCGGGAAGCCGGTTCGATGATGCCCGTAGAGAGCTCTTCTCGCTCATCGACGCGGCGCCCGCCGGACAAAAAATGATGGTGGTCGGCGCCGCGGCCGCGCCACGGCTTCTATCCCCGTTTACCGAGGACAAGAAAAAGCTCAGAGATCTCGCCCGCGCGCTGCAGCCGACGGACGGGGCCGCCGAAGTCAAAGAGGCGATTCTCTTCGCCCATTCGTTTTTGAAGCGGTCAGGCCGCGATCGGGTGGTGGTGATCAGCGACGGCGCCTTCGACGGCGCCGAGGAGCTGCCGTGGAATTCTCCTCATCTCCGTCTGGTCAGAGTGGATGGGCCGAGCGACAACGTCGGGATCACCAACTTTGAGTTCCGCCGCGCGCCGGGCCTTCCGGGGCGTTACCAGGCGATGGTGAGCGTCAGGAACTTCACTCCCCGCCCGGTGAGCGTCCCGGTGATTCTGACCGTCGGGGAAAAGAGGTTGGTCCAGGAGAATGTCGAGATCGCGCCGCAGCAAAGCCGCGTTCTGATCTATCCTTACGAGGGGACTCTGAGCGGCCGAGCCACAGCGGTCCTGGGAATCGAGGACGATTTTCCCACCGACAACCAGGCCTACCTGGCGCTTTCCGAATCCCGTCCGATGAGCGTTCTTTATGCCGGCAAGGGAAATCCCTTCCTGGAGCACCTCTTTCGCTCCCTCGGGGCGCGGGTAAGCCGCCTGGAGCGGCTCGACCCCGATTCTCTCTCCTCGGCGCTCCAGGCGCACGACGTGATCGTGCTTGACGGGATTCCTTCGCCGCCCCTTGTGGAGGGGAATTTCCTCCTCATCAACACGGTTGGCGCCGGCCTGCCGTTGAGCGCCGGCGGAAAAATCTTCCGCCCGCGCCCCCTGCCTCAGCTTGCCCGCCATCCCGTCACGGCGGGGATTCGTCTGGATGATCTCTATATCCGGGAGGCGCTCCGACTCCTCCCGGCCGGGGCCGGGATCCCTTTGGCCGTGTCCCGCGAGGGGCCGCTGATCGTCGCCTTGGAAAAAGACAGGCTGCGCGCCTTGGCGATCGGCTTCGACCTGGCAGCCTCCGACCTGCCTTTCAAGGTCGCCTTCCCCGTTCTCCTCAGCAACGCCTTTGATTGGTTCCAGCCCAAGAGGCCGGAATTCCCGGCCACCGGAGTTCCAGCGGGCAGGCCCTACCTGCTGCACTTGCGCGGCACGGATGAAGAGGTCGAGTTGAGAAGCCCCTCGGGCAGGAGGGATAAATTGAGAGCGCTGTCCAATCCGCTCTCCTTTGCGGATACCTTCGACGCCGGCTTTTATACTTTCAAAAGCGGCAGCCGGGAGGGAGAATTTGCCGCCAATCTCTTCAGCGAGAGCGAGTCCCGGATCGCTCCCCGAGTCCGGGAGGGCTCCTCCGAAAACAGCGCGGCAGGGGGCCGGGAAGAGGCGGAGCGCGGCTTTTCTCTTTGGCCTTACCTGCTCCTTTTAGTCGCCGCCCTGCTGGCGGTCGAGGCCTATTTGGTTTTTCGCCGGGGCCTCTCCCTTTATCCTCTGGCGCTGCGTTCCCTGGCGCTCACGGCGCTTATGATTGCCGTTATCAACCCTAAAATCTTTAGAGCCATCGACGCGCTGGACGTGATCGTCGGGGCCGATTTCTCCCGCAGCGTAGGGCAGGAGGGAAAAGATCAGGCCGTGGAGGTCCTGGAGCAGGCGCGCCGGATCAAGACTGCCGCTACGCGGGCGGGGCTGTTTTTTTTCGGCCGGCAGCCTGCATGGGAGTTTTTTCCGCGCGCGGATCTTCCCCTGGCCGACTTTTCTCCGGCGGTGGCCCGGCAGGATACGGATCTCCAGGCAGCCCTCCAGGCGGCCCTGGCCCAGATCGGCGAGGGGCGCGAGGGAAGGATTCTGCTCATTTCCGACGGCAACGAAAATCGCGGCGAGCTCTCCAGGGTGCTGCCGCTGATCCGTTCGCAAGGAGTCCCGATCTGGGTCCTGCCGGTCAGCCTCACTCAGGGAAAAAACGAGATTTATCTGAGCGACCTGGTGCTGCCGCAGCAGGTGGACAGCGCGGAGACTTTCGAGGTGCGGGGCTCTATAGAGGCGCTGCGCGATGCGCCGGCGCGGGTGAAGCTTCTGCGCGACGGCGTCATTCGGAGAGAAGAGGCGGTAGCCCTGAAGGCCGGCACCCATTGGGTCCGCTTCCGGGAGAGCCTGCGGGAGCGGGGCAGCCACACCTATGAGCTGTTGGTCGAGTCCTCCGACGACAGCCTGGCTGAGAACAATCTCCTGCAGGGCGTGGTCGAAGTCCAAGGTCCGCCGCGGCTCCTCTACCTGCGCTCGAAGGACGCGGGCCGGCGCCTGCTGCCGCGCGTCCTGGCGCTGCAGGGCTACTCGGTGGTGGAATCCGCGGCCGAGGAGCGCGCGCTTTCCTTGCCGGAGCTCTCTTCCTTCGA
>JACPDC010000233.1 GCA_016184235.1 Deltaproteobacteria bacterium
AACGGCGTGGACCAAGCGTTGTGAATAATATCGATGGAGGTGGCCGGATCCGAGCGCGTGATCAGTGCCCAGACGACCTCTTCCAAGTTGGTGACATCGATGTCGTCGTCGACGACCACCACGTATTTTCCGGCATAGGCGCCGACATGGCACTGCGAGGCGACGTGGCCGACCTGCGCGGCGTGCCCCGCGTAGCGCTGCTCTATCGCGACGCACAGTAGCATGCGCGTATTGCCGACCTCGCTCGCCCAGGCGGCCTTGATGCCTTGAAGGCCGGCCTTCTCAAGCGCCTGCTTGAGTAGCCCGGAGCGCAGGATCGATCGGTAGCGGGAGATCTCATCGGGCGGCCGCTGCGGCGGACATCCCAGCATAATAGGATTGTTGCGGTAGTAGACCGCCTTGACGTCCATATAAGGCTCTTCGCGCACGCCGCTGCCGTAATAGCCGGTCCATTCGCCGAAGGGGCCTTCGGGCTTGCCCTTCTGCGGGTCGATGTAGCCCTCGAGAACGATCTCGGCGTTGGCCGGTATCGGCAGGCCCGTCATTTTGCCCTTGATGACCTGGTAAGGCTTGCCGCGCAGACCGCCGGCAATATCGTATTCGGAGATGCCGTAAGGAAGCTCGGTGCAGCTCATCAGGAACAGGAGCGGGTCGCCGCCCAACACGATTGCCGCCGGCATGGGCTCCTTGCGGGCCATATACTTGTCGCGGTGAATCCGGCCATGCTTGCCAGGAGAGATATAAAAGCCGACGCTCTTCTCATCGTGCACCATGACGCGATAGGTGCCGAGATTGACCCAGCCTTCCTCCGGATCCTGCGTGATGTTGTAGCTGCCAGTGCCGATGTAGCGGCCACCGTCCATCTCATGCCACAGGGGCGTGGGAAAGGAGAGCACGTTGACATCATCGCCCATCACGACGTTTTCCAGTATCGGCCCCTTGCCGACGACTTCGTACGGAATGGGCTTCGCCGCCTCGAGGGCCTCGGTGAAGGCCTCGGAGAGCTGCAGGTTGCTGAGCTCCCCGGGCAGTCCCAGCGTCATGCCCTTGCGCCGCCCGCCGAAGAAATTCACCAGCACCCGGTAGCCCTTCGGGTAGCCGGGGATCTTGTCGAAAAGGGCCGCGGGCGCCGGATCGCTGTGGTTCAGCAGCTCGGTAGCCATGCCGATCTCTTCCTGCCAGCTGGCGCCCTCGACAAGGCGGACCTCGCCCAGCTCACCGGCCAGATCGAGCCAGCTCCTCAAGTCGTGATAGGGGATCTTAAAGTTCATGAAATTTTCTCCTCGTATTGTGGCTTTACCGTGATGGACACCGGTCGGAAGGAGCAGAGGCAAAACGTATGCCAGGGAAAAATTCCCGGCTGCCGGACGATTTCTAGGGGAGATTGCGGTTAAAAAACCTCTCGGGCCGTCCTATGGCTTCCCAAAGCTAGGAAGGAAGGCGACGGTTATTCTCAATTTTTGGGATCGAGGGCCCGCGTTACCGGCCGATGGCGCTGCGGGTTCTACTTGTAAAGCCGCTCCAGGAAGCCGGCTTTCTTGAGATCATCCAGTATGGTGGTGTCGACAAAATAGGGCGGGGTGAAGGACTTCGGCGCGCCTATTTGCTCGAGCTCCGAGCGGAGCCCTTCTTCGGCCGGATAGGGGGCCGGCTGCTTGATCGAGTCGCGGATCTCATCGTACCAGATGGCCAGATGCTCCTCTTCCAGGCCGCGCATGTGCTTCTGCAAAATACGGACGGTGCCCGCTTTATTGGTCTTGAAATAATGGAGCGCCTCCACGTAGGCCTGCGCGAAGCGGAGCACGGCGCCCCGGTCGCTCTTGATCTTGCGCTCGGTGGTGGCGAGGGGGGCGTCCAAGCCGAAAAATCCCAGCTCGCGCGAGCTCGCGCCCTTGAGCTGCCGCGCCCTGCCGCGAAAGACCAGCAGCATCCCTGACTCGCCCAGAACGCCCACCTCGATTCTTCCCGCTTCCATGGCCTGAGTTACTCCCGGAGTGCCGCCCATCTGGAGGACCGTCACGTCCGTTTCCTTCAGGCCGGACTTTTTGAGAGCGGCCCGAAGAAAAGTGTCGCCTGCCGAGCCAAACTGGGTTACGCCGATAATTTTTCCCCTAAGCTCCGTGAGATTCTTTATCGGCGAGTCGGGCCGTACCAGGACCCGCTGAGAAGAGTAGCTCGAGAGAGAGGAGAGGATGAACACGCCGGCCCCTTGCATGCGCGCCCTTAGAACCGCCGCGGCCCCGGCCACCACATAGTCGAGATCTCCCGCGATCAGGGCCTGCACGGTACGCGGGCTGCCCGGGACCAGGACCACGTCCGCGGTGAAGCCGTATTTCGCGAGCAGGCCGGAGTCTCTGGCGACCCAGAGAAGCCCCTGGCCGGGGTTGATGGCGACGTGGGCCAGGGTAAGCTTCTCCGCACGGACGGGGACAGGAGCTGATAAAAAGAGGAGTAAGAGTGAGAACAGGCCCAGGGGTTTCATGCTCGGGAACTTAGCGCGACACTTTCAGCTCTGTCAACTCATTTCACGGCCCCTGGCAGGGCAGAAGCCAAAACGGAGAGCGGGACTCAAAAGATCCTATTGACAGAAACTCACCTTTCCTAGTATGGAGCCGTACCGGGAGGGTAGCTTTATGAAAGTCGCGTATGTGTCGTTATCGCTTTGCTTCTCGCTTTTGCTTCAGGCGACCGTTCTGGCCCAGGATTTCTACCAGGGCAAGACCATCCGGATCATCGTCGGCGGGACCGCCGGCGGCGGCTTCGATGTTTACAGCCGGGCCATGGCCAGACATATGGGCAAACATATCCCGGGCAACCCGACTCTGATCGTCGAGAACATGACCGGCGCGGCGACCCGAATCGCGGCCAAATATCTCTACAGCGCCGCCAAGCCGGATGGCCTTACCTTCGGCATCTTCAACGGCTATTTGATTTTGGGACGGGTTTTGGGAATGAAGGGTCTCGATTTCGATGTGAGGAAGTTCGAGTACCTCGGAGTTCCCGTCCGCGACAACGTCGTCTGCGCGCTCACCAAGGCGAGCGGCGTTACGACTTTGGAGCAATGGTTCGCGGCGAAGACGCCGGTCAAGATCGGCGCCCTCGGTCCGGGGAACAGCACCAGCGACGTGCCGCGGGTTCTTAAAGCGGCCCTCGATCTGCCGGTCAGTCTCGTGGAGGGCTACAAAGGCACGGCCGATGTCCGCCTAGCCGCGGATGGCGGAGAGGTGGGCGGCGGTTGCTGGGCCTGGGAATCCGTCAAAGTAACCTGGAGCAAAGGACTGGAATCGGGCGACGTCAGCGTGATCATCCAGGTAGCCCCCAAGGCGGCGCCCGACCTCCCTAAGGTCCCGGTCGCCCTCGATGTCGCCAAGAGCGAGGAAACGCGACAATTGATCAGGGCCGGGGCGATCGGTCCGTCCAGCATCACTCGCGTTTACGTTACCACACCCGGCACTCCCAGAGAGAGAGTGCAGATGCTGCGCAAGGCGTTTGCCGATACGCTCAAGGATCCGGAATTCGCGGCGGAGGCCAAAAAATCGAGGCTGCAAATCGACCCGTTGACGGGGGAAGAGGTGGAGAAAACAGTCGCCGAATTATTCAACCTGAGCCCCTCCACCGTGTCGAAGCTGGCGGCTGTCCTGGCGGTAAAATAAACGTGCGCGCGTATTCGCCGAAGGATTTTCCGGGAATAGGCGCCGCCTCAACCCTGAATTACGCGTTCACCCCCGCGATCTTCAGGTCGTAGAGACTTAAGACATTTTCGCGCAGCACTTTTCTCAGCACGTGCTGCGGCAAATGGCCCAGCTCGCGGGCGATCACTTCGCGCGAGTGGGGCCAGGTCGAAGCCGCGTGGGGATAGTCGTTGGACCACATGCAGGTATCGGCGCCCCACCAGTCCAGGAGCCGCCCGCCCGTGGGATCGCTGAAGAAGGTGGCATAAACCTGCTTGTTGACATATTCGCTCGGCAGCTTGGAGATGGATATCGGGTGCCTGGGGCTGTGCCGCACGTAGTACTTGTCCCATTCATGGACGTAGAAGGGGATCCAGGCGATCTCGTTTTCCACCAGGACGAGCTTGAGGCTCGGGTAGCGCTCCAGTACGCCCGAAAAGATGATGTCGAAGAGCGCGTTGGCGGCGTCGGTCAGCTTGCGGTTGACGGCCGAGCGATAGACCTCCAGCCCCTCGCGCTTGAAGCGGCTGTAGTTGAAGCCCGTGAGGATATGGAGGTTCACCGGCATCTTGAGATCCTGGGCCGCCTCCCAGAAAGGATTGTAATAGTCAGAGGTGAAGGGGAGATGTTCCGGCGGCACCTGCCAGATGAGAGCTCCCACCAGCCCTTCCTTCTTGCAGCGCTCGAGTTCTTTAACGGCATTACCGACGTTATAGAGAGAGATCATCGGGATGCCCACCAGACGTCCCGGGGCCGCCTGACAGTATTCGATCAGCCAGTCATTCGACACGCGGAAGCAGGCCTCCTGCGCCTCGGCATCCTCCATGGCGAAGAGAGAGAGCCCCAGAGTCGGATAGAGGACCTCGGCGCTTACGCCATCCACCGCCATCTCCTCAAGGCGCGCCTTGGGGTCATAGCCGCCCGGCTTTTCCCCGGGGGAGTTGCGCGGCGGCAGCTTGGGCGCCCGCTCTCTCAGGGAGGCGGGCAGCCGCGACACCCACAAATTTGCCGGCTCCATGGTATGGGAATCGGCGGAGATGATGATTTCGTCGCCGATGACGGACTCTGCCTTGCGGGCCAGTATCGCCGTGCTCATGTCTTCAATCCTCCTATTGATTCGCTGCGATAGGCGCATCCTTTACGTAATTTTGCCCTGTTTGTCCAACCGGGGTTTACCTGAGTGTCGCTAGCGCGGCGGGAGCGGACCCTGGTCGGCGATTTTTTTGTAGAGCGCGACGATCTCAGGATCACGCGGCAGCTCGCGAATGGCCGCCTCCACTTCTTCTCCGGTAAGCGGGGTCGGATCTCCAGCCATGAGCTTCTTAAACTCTCTGTGAAATCCGGGATCCTGAAAGGCCCTGGCCATGGCTGCGCGCAGGGTCTTCACGATCTCCCCGGGGGTGCCCGGCGGCAGCAGATAGGGCCAGCGCGGGTAGAGAAAGGTGCGGTACAGGTTCACCAGGCGCCGCTCGTTTTCGTTCTTGGCGAAGCTGTCGAGCTCCGGGACGTCGGCGAAGCGCGGATGAAATTTTCCTCTCGGGATCGTGATGGTGGCGTGAATGTGAAAAAGCCCCTTCTCCAGCGCCTCGCGGTTTCTGCGCACGACCGTATCCGCGCTGTTCGCTCTCGCGTCCACCTCGCCCTGGGCGAGGGCGATATCGAGCTCCGGTCCGCCGTAGCCGACCACCAGCCTGGGCTCTTTGATGCCGAGCAGATAGGCGAAGATTCGCCCGCTGACATAGATCGGATGGCCCACCGCCTGCGCGCCGATCCGCACGCCGGAGGCCGCGCGCAGCTTCTCGATGCTGTCGAGGCCGGACTCTTTGCGGCTGAGAAAGATATAAGGGTCGCCGCTCTCCGTGGAGCCGAGATAGATGAGCTTGTTGAGATCATACCTCGCGCCAGCCAGGCCGAGGATCGGACCGGCAACCAGGCCCGCGCCTACGGCGGCGATCCTTAAGCCGTCCGGTTTGGCCGATGCGTAGATGTAGTTCGCGGCCTTCATTCCCGCGGCGCCGGGCATGTTTTCGATAGCGATGTGAGGCTCGCCGGGAATATATTTTTTCAGGTAAGGGATCAGCGCCTTCGCCTGCATGTCGCCGGTGCCGCCGGGCGACCCGCCGCGGACGACCGTAATGGTCTTGCCTTGATAGTACGGGGTCTGGGAAAGGGCGTGGCCGGAAAGAAGCCAGCTCCAGCCGGTGGCCGCAGCCAATGCCCATGCGGCAAGTAGGTTGGGTTTTAATCGCATCGCTTGACCTCCCTGTTTGGGATTGTCCCGCAGCCGTTAGTTCTCTTGCTTCGCGCAGCGGTTGTAGAGCCAGGCGAAGAGCACGCCGCCGATGGCGCCATCGATCAGCGCGTAGAGGGTCGCCACAATGACGCTGCCGAAGGTGCCGAAAGATTCATAGCTCTGTCCTCCTGGCAAAAAAGTTGGCAACTCTTCCGGCGCCACAACCGTTCGGCATATTACCTTATTTTAGGCTTCACGAAAACGTCTTTTTCCGCTTCCATGCCGGTGTTCCGTTTTTCCGCCTTTTTGCTTTAATGAGCCGCCCCCTGGTTGCCAGAATTCGCCACAAATGGGCGAAAATTGTACTTTTTCCGGCTCGCCGGCTTCTAAGAAAACTCCAGGAATTCAATGGGTTGCAGTTTGGCATCGCTTTTGCGGGTTTGCCCTGTTTGTTTTTGTTGAAAAATGAAATGGGGATCGGAAAGGAGGAAGGTTATGATCGATCGTCTTATGATAGCGGTGCTTGGGGTGTCCTTGCTTACCGCTCTCTCGTTGCAGGGCTGTGCGCCGATGGCTTCGGATATGTCCGGGGATGGCTCGTCCGATTCGCGTGTGCAGACCGCCAGGATGGGCTCCGGCTCCAGTTTGGACGCGTTGCGTCGGGGCGGAGAGGCGGAAGAGGGGCCGCTCAAGAATATCTATTTTGACTTTGACCGCTATGGTCTCAAGTCGGAGAGCAGGGAGACGCTCAAGGCCAGCGCAGATTGGCTCAAGCAAAATCCCGGGACCCGGCTGGAGATCGAGGGTCACTGCGACGTGCGCGGAACCACAGAGTATAACTTGGCGCTGGGGGCAAGGCGCGCCCAGGCGGCGAAGGACTACCTGATGACGCTGGGAATTTCCGCGCAGCGGGTCTTCACGGTAAGTTACGGCAAGGAACTGCCGGTTTGCAGGGATCAAAGCGAGGCGTGCTGGCAGAAGAGCCGGCGCGATCGTTTTGTCGTCACCTCTGGCGGGCCGGCTTTGTAAAAGCGCGGCTTCATTCGAGATAGGGACCGGTGGAGGAGCAGTTCTCCCCGGTCTCCATCTCCCGCCCTCTCACGAATCGCCTCTTTTTTTCCGAGCCACGAGCACGAATCACGATCACGTCTATTGTCTCTTTGACGCGACCAGGCGGCGGCCTGCGGCCGCGAGCTGCTCGGTGATCGGAATGTCCAGCCCGAATTGCCGCCCGACCCTTCACGGCACGGAATTCCTCCTGCCTGGCCGATCCGGATCGCCTCGTGGACGATCAGCGTCTCGGAAGCGGTCACCAGGTTCTTGATCAGTTTCGCCACATTCCCCGTACCGAGGGGTCCCATGTGGATCGCCTCCTTCGCCATCTGGAGGAGGTGAGGTCTTGCGCGCTCGACCAGCTCGGCGGGCCCGCCGACAAGAAAGGTGAGACCCCCCTGGCGCACGATCCGCGGCACCGCGGTCATGCAGGCGTCGATCACATAGACATTCCGCCGGCCCGCCGCCTCGGCCACTTTTTTGGTCGTCTCCGGATGGATCGTGCTATGGAGAAGGACGAGGGCGCCGGCCTGCGCGCCCTCCAGGATTCCATCCTTGCCCATCGTGCAGTCCAGCACCTCCTGGTCGTTGTGGACCACCACGTCGATGAGAGTCGAGGCTTGGGCGACCGCCTTTGCCGAAGCCGCCATGCGCGCCCCCAACGAGCGCGCCGCCTCGGCGGCGGACGGCGCGATGTCGAATGCCGTCGCCTCTACGCCCGCCAGCTTCAGACGCTCCAGCAAAGCGCTCCCCATCTTGCCGACGCCGACAATGCCGATTTTTTCCATAGGACCTCCCGGAAACAGCTCGTCTCGATCCCCGCATTGAATATAACAGATAGATATTGAAATCGAGAAAAAAAGGAGCCAAATTGAAGATAAGGTATCTTGCCAAAAGGAGACGGCATGCGAAAATGGATCATCGGCGGCGCGATTCTGCTTGTTCTCTTCGTGCTCCCCGCTCTCGCCCTTGTCAATCTCAACGCCTTGATCAACCGGAATAAAGACTATCTCCTGGCCCGGGCCGAAGAGGCCTTGGGGCGGCATGTCGAAGTCGGCGATATCGGAGTGACGTTGTGGGGCGGCATCGGCGTCCGTCTGAAAAACTTCTCTCTGGCTGACGATCCGTCCTTTTCCAAGGAGCCGTTCGTCCGCGCCGCGGACCTTCAGGTAAACATGAAGTTTCTTCCCCTGCTCAGAAAGGAACTTGAGGTAAGCCGGGTGATTCTGAACCGGCCGGTGATCCATGTCATAAAGGACCAGAACGGACGGTTCAACTTTTCTACCGTCGGCCAGGAGAGGGAAAGAAAGGAAGGACGCGGGGAAAAAGAAAAAGGGGAAGTGAAAAAAGGGCGTGCGGAAGAGCCTGCAGCCCCCCCGGCCCTGCTGGTGTCGCTGGTGGACGTGGATGGCGGCGAGATTCGTTACACCGACAGGAGCCAGGGCGTCGACTTTCGCGCGACCCGGCTCGATTTTACAATCAAAGAGATCAGCCTGGACCGTCCTGTTGACATCCATTTGTCGGCGGCCTTGTTCGGCGCCGACAAACAGAACCTCAAGGTGAAAGGGCGCGTGGGGCCTTTCGGACCCAAGGTCGATCTGCATCTCTTGCCGGTCGAAGCGGATCTCGAGCTGGAAGCGGTGCCGCTCGCCAGTCTCGAAAAGGGCATTCCCGGATTCAAGCAGAGGCTTCCCAAGGAGATCGATCTCGGCGGCGCCATTGGAGCCAAAGCCCGCGTCTCGGGGGTTATCGGTAAAGAGGCGCTGCCTGAGATCACAGGCACTATCAATCTTTCCGGCGTCAGCGCGCGCATTCCCCAGCTGCCGCAGCCGATCACGGATGTGAATGCCAAGATCGACTTCACCGGCAAGAGCGCCGAGCTGCCGGAGAGTCCCCTCCGCATCGGGAAATCGCAAGTCCGCTTGGCCGTTAAGGCCACCAGCCTCGCGCCCCTGAATCTCAGCTACCGTTTCTCCGCGCCGGAGCTCCGTCTGGCCGATCTCAGAGCCGCGGCCTCCGGAGCGCAGAGGCCGGAACTCCTCAAAGATTTAAAGAGCGAAGGGAGCGTGGTAATGCGGGACGGAGTCCTGAGCTATCGCGGCAATCTCAGCTCTCCCAGCGGGACGATCGCGGACGGCGATTATCAGGACCTTCAAGGCTCGCTCTCCTTCGCCGGCCGGGTGGCGAGGGTCGAGAGTCTGGGCCTCAAGGCATTCGGCGGCGCCCTCAAGGCCGAGGGCCGCTATGACGCGCGGGAGACCACGCCGCGCTTCGCCGCCACCACCGCTGTCCAGGGGATGGACCTCACGCAGATGTTTCGCTCGCTCGCGCCGTCGGCGCCGCAAAATATCCGCGGGCTCCTCAACATGGATCTCGACATCACCGGCTCAGGCAAGGAATGGAGCACCATTCAAAGGGCCCTCCAGGGACAAGGCAAGGCGGAAGTAGTCAACGGGGCGCTGCTCGGTGTGAATCTGGCCGACGGCGTGCTGTCGGGCGCGACCGGCGTCCCCGGTCTTGTCAGTTTGATCCCGGCCGATGTCAGAAACAAATATCCGGCGATCTTCGCCTCGAAAGACACCGAGTTCAAGCAGCTGAAAGGATCGGCGACCATCGGCGACGGCAAGGCCCGCACGGATGACCTCGTGATCTCCGCGGCCGAATTCGAAACGCTTGGAAAAGGCTGGTTCGGGTTCGATAGGACGGTCGATTTCCGGGCGCTGCTCTCGTTGTCGCAGCCGCTTTCCCAGGACATCATCGGCCGCGTCAAGGAGATGAAAAATCTCGCCAATGATCAGGGCCGGATGGAGATCCCATTCAATCTCTCCGGCAAGCTCCCGGGGGCAAAACCCAGGCCCGATCTCGGCCATATCGCCCGCGCCATGCAGAAGGGGGCGCTGGAGCGGGGTCTGGACAGACTGTTCCGTAAGAAATCTCCCAAAGGAGGCGAGGAGACGCCTCCTGCGCAGGGACAGCAGCCATCCGGCTCTCAGGAAAAAAAGAAAAGGAGCCCCGCGGAAGAAATCATCCGCGGGCTCGAGGGGCTCTTCGGCCGGTAGGCGCGGCCGTTGATCCCTTCGCCGCCTGCCGCACAGGAGGCGACCGGCAGGGCGCTTTCTCCCTGCCGCGGAAATTGCCCATGGGCCGAAAGTCATGGGCCGAACGGCACCTTGACTCCCAGAGATGTGTGCACGATAATCCTCGTTAAAGGCAGGTGAGGTAAATCATGGCGACGCCCGAATTCATATACCAGGATCCCTTCCCGCTTGAGAAAGACGGCACGAAGTATCGCCTTTTGACCAGGGAACACGTTTCCGTGAGCCGCTTCGAGGGGCGGGAGATCCTGAAAGTAGAGCCTGAGGCGCTGACCCTGATCGCCGGCGAAGGGCTGCGCGACATTTCCTTTCTGCTGCGCACCGCCCACCTCGAGAAGGTAGCCGCGATCCTCAAAGATCCGCAGGCCTCGGACAACGACCGCTATGTCGCGCTGACCATGCTGCGCAATGCCGACATCTCTTCCAAGGGGATCCTGCCTTTCTGCCAGGACACCGGCACGGCCACGATCTTCGGCAAGAAGGGGCAGCAGGTCTGGACCGGCGCGCGCGACGAAGAGCACCTCTCCAGGGGAGTTTACAAGACTTTTGTGGAGGAGAACCTGCGCTATTCCCAGACCGCGGCCCTGGACATGTACGACGAAGTGAACACGGGCACCAACCTTCCGGCGCAGATCGATATCTTCGCCACTGACGGGATGGAATACCAGTTTCTCTTCGTCACCAAAGGGGGCGGCTCGGCGAACAAGACCTCGCTCTACCAGGAGACCAAGGCGCTGCTCAATCCGGCGAGCCTGGAGAAATTTCTTACCGAAAAGATGAAGACGCTGGGCACGGCCGGCTGCCCGCCCTACCATCTCGCCTTCGTCATCGGCGGCACTTCCGCCGAGGCCTGCCTAAAGACCGTGAAGCTTGCCACCGCCGGCTACCTGGATCATCTGCCGACCTCGGGGAACTCTCAGGGCCGCGCCTTCCGCGATCTGGAAACCGAGGCGAAGATGGTCGAGGCGGCCTACAAGGCGGGCTACGGCGCGCAGTTCGGCGGCAAGTACTTCGCGCTCGACGCGCGCGTGATCCGCCTGCCGCGCCACGGCGCCTCCTGCCCCGTGGGCATGGGGGTTTCCTGCTCCGCGGACCGCAACATCAAGGGCAAGATCAACCGGGACGGGGTCTGGCTCGAGGAATTGGAGCGCAATCCGGGCCGGCTGATACCCGAAGAGTACCGCGGCAAAACGAAAAGCAACGCGGTTTCCGTCGATCTCAATCGCCCGATGAAGGAGATTCTGGCGCAGTTGAGCAAGTATCCCGTCACCACGCAGCTCTCTCTCACCGGGCCCATGATCGTGGCCAGGGACATCGCCCACGCGAAACTAAAGGAGCGGCTGGACCGGGGAGCAGGGCTGCCGCAGTACTTCAAGGACCATCCGGTTTACTACGCGGGACCGGCCAAGACTCCGAAGGGAATGCCCTCCGGCTCCTTCGGCCCGACCACGGCCGGCCGCATGGACTCCTACGTCGATCTCTTCCAGTCGCACGGCGCCTCCATGATCATGATCGCGAAGGGAAACCGGAGCTCCCAGGTGACCGAGGCCTGCAAGAAAAACGGCGGCTTCTATCTGGGATCGATCGGCGGGCCGGCGGCGCTGCTGGCGCAGGAGAATATCAAAAAAGTGGACGTCCTCGAGTATCCCGAGCTGGGGATGGAGGCGGTCTGGAAGATCGAGGTGGAAGAGTTCCCCGCCTTCATCCTCGTCGACGACAAGGGCAACGACTTCTTCCACCAGGTCTGTCCGTAGAAGCAAGGCTGAAATAGGAAAGATGAAAACGGAAAGCTGGGCGAAGCTAAGCCGTTTCGGCCTGGACGCGCTGGCGCACGTCTTTGCGCGTCACGTAATCGATGATCTGAATCTTTTCCGCCGGCCCGGAGCGGTTCCCCATCATAATCATCGGGCCTGAGCCGGTGTTCTCCAGCTGATAGAAAGAGCCGCCGGTGATGAGCGCGGCCTGGCCCGGCTTGAGCGTCATCCTGCCGCCGTCCGGAAAGCTCATGGTGCATTCGCCTTCGAGGACCACGAAGGTCTGGTCCGCATTGTGGCAGTGCATCTCGTCTTTCTGCCCGGGCTTGTAGTAGTGCATCCAGGCGTGAAAGCGCGGCGTGTCGAAGATGTTCTTGCGCCGTTTTTCCTTATGAGCTAAATCGACCATATCTACGATCTCGATGGGCATGGGTGGCTCCTTTCCGGCAGCGAGAATAAACAAAGACGCAGCTTTTTTCAAGCAGGATTCACGCGCGGCGTGGGATTGACGCGGGCGCGGTAGATTGATTAAGTTTTGCCTTGCAGGGGAAAAATGAAGGAGGTCCGAGTATGAGCGTCGATTTTGTCACCAATCAGGAGATCATCATGGCGGCCCGCCGCAATCTCACCCAGAACGTCTGGGACTATCTCACCGGCGGCGCGGAGTCCGAGACCACCATGCGGCGCAACCGCCTGGCCCTGGACAGCCTGGCCTTCAGGCCGCGCGTGCTGGTCAATGTGTCGAAGATTGATACGTCGACATCTTTCCTGGGCCACAGGCTGCGCATCCCGGTGATGTTAGCTCCCATCGGCTCGCTCCAGACCCTGGTTCCGGAGGGGGGAGTGGCGGTGGCCAAGGCGGCGGCGGAGTTCGGCACGATCCCATTTGTCAGCACCGCGACCGAGCCTACTCTGGAGGAGACCGCCGCGGCGAGCCCGAATCCCAAGATCTTTCAGCTCTACGTGCAGGGGGACATGAAGTGGGTCGAGGATATTCTGGGCCGGGTGAAGAAGGCGGGCTACAAAGCTCTCTGCCTCACGGTGGACACCGCCCTCTACAGCAGGCGGGAGCGGCAGATGATGGACCGCTGGCTTCCTCCGAGCAGGCGCAGGTCAGGCTACGAGCATCGCGCGGCGCTGACCTGGGAAACGATGGACGCGATCAAGGAGATCGGCGGCCTGCCCTTTATCCTCAAAGGCGTGGCGACGGCCGAGGATGCCGAGATCGCCGTCAGGCATGGAGTCCAGACCATCTATGTCTCCAACCACGGCGGCCGCCAGCTCGACCACAACCGCGGCACCATCGAGATGCTCCCCGAGATCGTCGCGGCGGTCGGCGGCAAAGCGGAGATCCTGCTGGACGGCGGCATTGTCCGGGGGAGCGATGTCCTGAAGGCGGTCGTGCTCGGCGCCAAGGCGGTGGCGATCGGCAAGCTTCAGGGCTGGGGGCTCGGCGCCGCCGGGCAGGCGGGGCTGGTGCGCGTCCTGGAACTGCTCGAAAACGAGATCACCATCACCATGGGGTTGCTCGGCGTGCGCAGCATGGCCGAGCTGACATCGGCCCACATTTGCAAGGGAGCGCCGGTAACCCCGCCGCACGAGATGAGCGCCTTTCCCTATATTCCCGGCGGGCAAATAGTTTAGCGGAACCTCGGCATGACCTCCTTGGCCATGATCTCCATCGACTCGAGGATCTTTTTCTGTGCGAGAGTCGCGAAGTGCATCATGAAGATGAGGTAGTTGGTTCCGGTCTCCCGGATCTCCTCGATCCTCTCGATCAAGCGCTTGGGGTCGCCCACCAGCACCATTCCCTCTTGATAGAGCTGTTCGTAGCTGCGCGGCCTCACCTGGATCCGCGCGGCAAAGTAGGGTCCCATCGCCTGGAGGGCGTTTTTTCGCGCCTCCTGCTCGGTCGCGGCGACGTGGGTCTGAAAGCACTGCCCGACGTCGGGATTTTTTGCCTTGTGGCCGGAGCGAGCCAGGGTCTCCTTATAGAAGGCCACCTTTTGCCCCACCTCGGCGATGCTCTTGCAGCTCGCGTAGGGAATCCCCAGAATCGGGTATCCGCGCTCGCCGGCGACTTTGTATGAGCCCTCGCTGAGGCAGGCGAAGTAGAGGGGAGGCGTGGGCTTCTGCACCGGCAGGACATTGAGAGAAACGCCATTGATCCGGTGATATTTGCCCTTGTAGGAAACCTTGCCCTCGCGCCAGGCCATCTCGACAACTTCCAGGCCTTCGACCAGCATCTCCCGGTTGTCCTCCTTGACGCCGAAGCCGGCGAGCTCCGGCGGGGTTCCCCGGCCGACGCCGAAGTCCAATCTGCCGCCGCTCAGCACGTCCACCATGGCGTACTCTTCGGCGACGAAGATGGGATTGCGGTAGGGCAGGAGACAGACCGCGACCCCGAGGCGGATCTTTTCCGTGCATTTCGCGGCAACGGACATGAAGGCCGGCGGCGAAGGGATGACGCCGAGAAAGTCGAAGTGGTGCTCGCCGAACCAGAAACAGTCGTAGCCCAACTGCTCGGCCCACTTGACCTGCTCGAACATCTCATCGTAGTAGCCTCCGAGCTGCTTGTTGGCCTCGGGGAGGTTGTCACCGATGATGAACATGCCGAATTTCATTTCTGCGCCTTGCCTCCCTGCTTGTCGTAAGTTTCCGGCGATTCTATGCGAGGGGAGTGAGGAAAAACAAGGATGAAATAGGAAAGCGGAAAGATGAAACGGGAAACTAACTGTCCAGCTCCGGCTTGGGAAGGGTGGAGTAGGGAATCCCCTCCTCGTCAAGTTCCTCGCGCTCCTGGGGGGTGGAGGTGCCGTGAATGGCCTTCTTTGCGCTCCGGCCGTCGAAGATCGCCCGCGCCTCCTCGGCGAAGCGCGGACCGACATCCTCGAAGTTCTCGCGCACGTAGTGGTTGAGGCGGATGAGCAGCTCTTTCGCCTGCTCCGGCGTGAGAGCGACTTCAGCGGCCTTTTTCGTCCGGGCGGGCTGCTTTTTCTCTTCTTTGTCCCCGCGGCTGCTGAGCACGGCGCAGGCATGCGCCACCCTTTCCACCTTGGTGGTGCCGCAGGTGGGGCAGGAGATAAGCTTCTTTTCGGCCTGTTCCTGGAAGCCTTCGAAGCTCGGAAACCAGCCTTCAAACTGGTGCTTTTTCTTGCAGACGAGGTCGTACGCGACCATATAATCTCTACTTAAGGCCTGTGGGGACGACTGTCAAGGGCGGGTCAGGGACCCTCAGGCCGACTTGCGTCTTGGGTGCATCCGTTCGAAAGCCGGAGAGTACGCCTCGATCTCCCGCATTGCGTCGCGATCGTAGACCTTCTCCCCGCAGTCTGGACACTCGTGGTATTGCAGGTTGGGGACCGTGTATCTTTTTCCCTTGAAGCTTCCAGTCCAACTGCGGCGGACCTTTTTGACCTTCCTGCTGCCGCATGAAGGACACGTCGTGATTTTGAGCATGGTCATTTTCTCCTACAGTACCTTCTTGGATGAAACCAGAAAAACTGGAATCGGGGTCAGACCCGCACCACTACCGGACCCAGCCGGTCAATCTGCCAGCCATCATCCGCGAGATTGCCACCGTCGCGGATCCCGCCGAGCATGCATGCAGGCCACAACGACAATCTGATCCTCAACAATGCGGTAGTAAAGCCCGTACGGAAAACGATGAAACAGCGCGCGGTGGGTCTGACGATGAATAACGGGGAATTGCAAGGGGTTCGCCACTACAGATTCCATGACTGCGTTCGCGGCTGCAAGAAATTCCTCACCAAGACCATTTTGCTGAGCCTCGTACCACCGGTAGGCGTCTTCAACGTCCGCAGAGGCCGCAGGACGAACGATTGGCGGCTTCACCTGGGGCGGGTACGAATCTGCCGGAGGACCTCTTCCCAGGGTATGCCTTCAGGTCCTGAGTGTTCGAGGTCATCCAATCGCCGGTCCAATTCCTCCCGCTGCGCGTCGGTGAGGGGTATAGCGTCCGGCGACTCGCTGAGGCTCTCCCACAGTTCCTCGATCAGCCGCAACCGTTCCTCGGAGCTCAGGCTATCTATGTTTAGTGCGGGTTTACTCATGCTCGAATTATGCCACTTTCGTTGTCCATCTGCCACACCTCACTACAACTTTGCAGCCTAACGTTCACGTTGACCGGCCGCGGCGAGCGAATGCGAGCCAGCGGTCCGGTCGAACGTGCTGTTATGCGGGACACTGGGATACAGCGCTTGGCGGTTCACGGTTGTCGGGGTATGGGAATTCCGACGGTGGCCAGCGCTTTCTTGGCTCGCGTGATGGCGGAACCGCTGTGATCTTCGAGAATCTCGTCGCGCAGCTTCCGGGCACCACTGAAAAGATGGTCGCGGTATACCGAGACGATGAAGTAGGTCGGACCGTTCGCACTCGAAATGATTCCGCAAGGCGCGGACCCCTGAGGCCATATTGTCGATTCGCCTTTGATGAAGTACTCGTGCGCAAGTCCGCAGCGGACGCGTTCGTAAATATCGACGCCTCGCCGCGCCAGGTCCTCATAGTCTGAGCCGAGATAGGGCAGAAACGCGCGGAAATTGCTGCCGCTAGAGCCTTGGCGACCAAGATCTCCGGTGACGATGCCCCCGAGAAACTCGGTGTATGCGACGAGCCCCAGCGCTGCCAGGTTGGCTGCTGCTCCCCGAAGCGCCCACCGAAGACGTGTTCGTCGAAGACATGCAAGATCGCTTTCTGGGATGCGTTCATGTTCCTGAATTACGGCCTTCTGTGCTGCTCCGCATAACTACTAAGTGAGTCGGTCAGTCTATCCCACCGACGATTTCATAATTATGGGCAATCCTATAATCTTTTCCGCCACTTAACAAGAAAATTCCCAATTCGACAAACACTGTTCGAGCAGATGCGTGGCAAAGGAATAGCGCATCGAGTGCGGGCCGGCGCATCCTTCTCAATGTAGGGGTTAGATTTGAACCTTGACGATGGTTCCAGGGGAAACGCGAGTGAGCGTTTCTCGCACGCGAGGCATCAGCGGTCGAAGATCGTCTCAGTTACGGTATGAACGTCGTGGCCGGGGAGCTTGCCTTTGAGCTTCCTCGGTACGCACTCATCCAGCAGCACGCGCACCTGACACCAAGATCTGTTTGGCTTCCTCCAAAGCGGCCACCGCCTGCTCGCGAGTCACGCTGGGAAAGTCGTCAAGGAACTCGTCAAGCGGGTGCCCGGCTTCCAAATAGTCAATCAGTGCCTGTGCCGGCACACGAGTCCCGATGAAAACTGGAGTGCCGCCGAGGATTTCGGGGTCACTATGAATCACGCTTTGTCCGGTTCCCATGAAACCACCTCACTAGCAGAATACCACTAGCCCCAGAGCAAGTCTAACTTATCGCCTCTCGGCATAAAGCCGGTCGATGTAGCCGCTCTTGTCGAGCTCGGCGAGCAGGCCGGATTCGATGAACTCGGCGGGCTTGTGCTTCGCATACTTCGACTCGCGCTCCGCGAGATGGTTGATGACGGCCTGGACGGCGCTCTCCACGGGGTAGGGATTCCAGGCCTCATCCAAGGCCTCGCGGTCTTTGGTGCCGAGAAACTTCGAGAGGATGTTCAGCGTCTCTTCGCGCCGGGTCTTATAAAAATGGATGCCCCGCACCATCGCCCGCACCACGCGCCGGGTGAGATTGGGATGGTCCCTTATAAAGGAGCGGCGCGTCGCCAGCGTGGAGCCCTGGTATTCGATCTTCAAGTCGGCGAGGTTGACCAGGAAATTCATCCCGGCCTTGCGGGCGAACAGGGTGGCCGGCGGGGTGAGCATGGTAGCGGCGATCCTGCGCGTCTCAAGCGCCGTCCACATCACCTCGTTGCTGCCGAGATAGAGGAACTTGACGTCCTTGTCCGGATTCAGGCCTAAGTGTTGCAGGGCCGAGCGGGCGTTCTTCTCATAGGCGTCTCCCGGACGCTGCAGGCCGACGATCGCGCCGGCG
>JACPDC010000234.1 GCA_016184235.1 Deltaproteobacteria bacterium
GGACGGCATTTCCGTCGGCCTCTTCTGTGTCGAGAACACCCACAACAACGCCGGCGGCACGCTCCTGCCGGAGCCTGACATGAAGCGGCTCATCGCCCTGGGGCGCGAGCGCGGCGCCGCAGTCCACGTGGACGGCGCGCGGATTTTCAACGCCTCGGTCGCGCTCGGGGTGCCGGCAGCCAGGCTGGTCGAAGGCGCCGACTCGGCGATGTTCTGCATCTCCAAGGCGCTCGGCGCGCCCGTCGGCTCGGTGCTCTGCGGCAGGTCGGATTTTCTCGCGCGCGCGAAACAGGCGCGCATGTGGTGCGGCGGCGCGATGCGCCAGTCCGGCGTCATTGCCGCCGCGGGAATCGTGGGGCTGAAGGACTATCCGGAGCGCTTCGCCGTGGACCACGCCAACGCGCGCCGGCTGGCGGAGGGCCTCTCCAGGCTACCCCTGTTCGAGATCGACATGAGGTCGGTCCAGACCAACATGGTCTATGTCCGCGTCGCGAATCCAGGGTTCGACCCCGCCCGATTTGAGCGCCACTGCTATGAGCGCGGCCTCTGGGTGCGGGCGAACAAAGAGCGCTTCAGATTCGTGCTGCACCACCAGGTGAGCTCGGCGGATGTCGATAAGGCCGTCGAGGTGATCGAGCAATTCACTCGCGCCGCCCTTCCACCTCTCTGATCACGTCCGCGGCGAGAAAAGGCCTCACGTAGGTCTGGTAGACGGACTCGTTCTGCAGCCACATGATGTCCGTGCGGCTCTTCACGGCCTCGCGCATCTCGCCCTGCAGGTGCTCTTCCATGCAGTATTTCTTGATCACATCGATCACCGTGTTGCCGTGCCCTTCATCGTGGTATTCGTGCGCCCGGAAGAATTCAAGGGCCGAAGAGGGTATCCAGGAATAGTGTTTCTCCAGCGCCTCCCTCTCCTCGCGCATCCTCTTGGGTCCCTCTCCCTCGAACACCAGCCCGGTGCCGATCGCCACCGCCCAGTGGCTCTGCTGGACGAGCTGCACGTACATCTCCAGACCGGCCCGCACGCCCGGCAGCGGCTGGTAGCCCAAAATATCCTCGCGCGCGATACCCAGCCCCTCCGCAAAGCGCACCCAGAGCTCGGCGTGGCTCGGGTATTTGCCGCCGAAAAGATCCTCGCCCTCTTCTTCGACCATGTTCTCCAGCAGCGCCCGGCGCATCTCCGGCACCGGACATTTCTGATAGCGCACGCCGAAAAATCTGTGGATGTTGCGAAACTCGTGAAACTGGTTCCTGGCCCACCACTGCAGCTGCTCTTTCGTGAGCCTGCCGGAGAGGAGCAACTGCCGCACCGGATGGGGCCGGCCATATCTGGCGCGCAGCGTATGCTGCAGGTCCGCGATCAACGCCTCGGGGGCCAACAGAGCCATATCTCTTACCTCCCTCCGAACTCGGCAAATACTACTTCAGGCGAGAGGCGTTAGGCAACAGGCGTGAGCTAAAAATCAAGTTGTAATTTTTTCGCTCATTCACTAACATGAACCCCAATGGTCTCTGTCGCCTTACGCGGTCTCACCAAGCGCTTCGGTCCGGTCGTCGCCGTGGACGGCGCCAATCTCACCGTCAACCACGGCGAGTTCCTGGTGGTCGTCGGCGAGAGCGGCTGCGGCAAGACCACCACCCTGCGACTCATCACCGGGCTGGAAACGCCCGACAGCGGTTATCCCTGCCGCTCAAGATCCGGAAATGGTCGCAGGAGAGGATACGCGAATTCATGCGTCCCTTGACCCAAAGGCTCGGCATCGAAGAGGGCTTTTTCCGCCGCAGGCCCCAGGAGCTCTCCGGCGGGCAGCAGCAGCGCGTCGCCCTGGGCCGGGCGATGACGACCTCTCCGAGGGTGCTTCTCATGGACGAGCCGCTGAGCAACATCGATCCCCCTAACCGGCTCAAGATGCGGGGCGAGATCCTTAGATTCCACCGGGAGCAGCGGCTGACCACCCTTTATGTCACCCACAACCTGGCGGACGGGCTGGCCTTGGGAGACCGGATCGCCGTAATGCGCGAAGGCCGCTTCGAGCAGGTGGACACAGCCGAGAATCTGATGCGCCAGCCGGCAACCGACTATGTGGCGGACTTTTTCCGCGCATCGGAGCTGAGCCGGAGAGACCCCTTCAGCGAGAAACATTTATGACGCGCCCGGCGACAGCCTTTGCACTCATCTTTGCCGTTCTCTCACTCGCCTCCCCCGCCGGATCGACCTGCCGGGATATGGACGTGGCGCGCCATTTCATTCCCCGCGCCTATGCCGCCGAGGCGGACGCCACTATCGAGTACTTCGGACATAATTTTTTCCAGATCACCACGCGCAAGGGTACCAGGATCGTCACCGATCCCCTGGCGCCGGGCATGCATGTCACCCCTCAGCTCGCCCCTCATGTCGCCACGGTGGGGAGAGAGCATCCCAACCACAACTACGTGCAGCTGCTCCAGGGCAATCCGATCATCATGCGCGGGCTGGCGCACCACGGCGCGGAGTGGAACCAGGTGAGCATCAATGTCAGGGATGCCTTCATCTACAATGTGCCGATCTACCAGACCGGGCTGGAGGGCGCGCTCAAAGGGGCTGCGTTCATGTTCGATCTCGGAACCATCTGCATCGCGCACCTCGGCGACCTGGCCCATACCTTGACCGCCGCGCAGCTGAAACAGATGGGCAGGGTCGATATCGCCTTGATCCCTATCGGCGGGATCTTTACCATGCCCGCACGCACGGCCCGCGAGGTGCTGCAGCAAATCAAGCCGAAGATCGCCATCCCGATGCACTACCGGGACAACCCCTATATTCTCGCCCCCTTTGTCGAGGGGGTCATGACCCGGCGGCCCGAAGGCCACAGCCTGGTGGTCAGCAAAGCTGCTCTCCCCCCGACGACCGAGATCGTCGTCCTCAGACCCTACGGCGGACGGGATTACCGCTAGCCGGCCTGGGGGGCTCTCGAAGGGCCGATGCGTCGGGCGAGGAGCCTCAAGCGTATCTCCCGTCGAGCGTAGCACAGGTGTATCGCATCGGACCTGAGAGAGACTCTCAGGTCGGCCGACAACAGATAGGTTGTCTCAGCAGGCTGCTACAGCATTTCGATGACCATCGGCCGCCTTCTTATGAAGGCGTAAAGCGCGGCCGGACGGTGGGTGCCGCGCCGCTTCTTGCGCAACCGCTGGAGCAGGCCGAGGGCAAGGATCTTTTTGCGGAAGTTGCGCCGGTCGAGCGGGCGGTGCAGTATCGTCTCGTAGACTTCTTGAAGCTCGCCGAGCGTAAATTCCGCGGGGAGAAGGCTGTAGACAATGTTGGTGTATTGCAGCTTGGAGCGGATTCTTTTAAGGGCCAGCCGCCCTACCTGATCGTGGTCGTAGGCGAGGCCCGGAAGAGCGGCCGCCCGGCACCACCGGATATCCGCATATTTGGAGGCCGGGTTGAGTTGAATCCCATGGTGCGGGACCAGGGCGAGGTAGGAGACGGAAACCACGCGCGTGGCGGGATCCCGCTCAGGTTTTCCGAAGGTATAGAGCTGCTCCAGGTAGCCGTTCCTGGCTCCGGTCCTTTCGTAGACTTCCCGCTCGGCCGCCTGGTCGAGAGACTCTTCGCCCCCGACCAGTCCCCCGGGAAAGGCCCACTTGCCGGCGAACGGCCCCTCTTTCACCTGGACCAGGAGACATCGGAGCGCCCTTCGCGCCAAGGTATAGATCACCAGATCCACCGCCACTCTGGGGTGCCCTTGGGTATCCGGAAAGCGGTGATATGACTCCACCTGGCCCATAGCCAACTGTAGTCACCTTCTTCCAAATTTTACCAGCGAAATCAACCGACATCGCTAGATGGGAAATGGCCGGAGAGGCATCCATAGACTAAAAGGCCCGGCCGGCCCTGGAGTCTTCATATCCCTCTTCGTATCCCCGCCTTCTCCCCTGCTCGTAGCGATCTCGGCGGCCGCGCTCGACCCCCTGGCCGTAGCCGTCTGAATATCCGTCATCATACGGATCGCGCGGCGCCGGACGGGGCGGCGGATAATAGACCGGCTGAGGCGGCGGAGCGGAGATCAAGACGCGGTCGAGAATAACGCCCGTGACGATACCTCCCAAAACGCCTGCCGCGATAGCCCCCCCGTCATAGTGGTGACGCTCTTTGACAATGACCGTTCTATAATGGTGGCCGCGGTGCCTATGCTTCCAGCTATCGGCAAATCCCGCCGCCGGGGTGAGCAGCACCGCCAGAGAAGCCGCTGCCAAAATCTTCTTCATAGAGAAACCTCCTTCGACTCCCCTCCTTTTTGCCCATTAGACGTCCTGGCGACATGCTTGTTAACACACGCGGCCCTTTGCCGGCCGGCGTCAGCGTCTGTCCCCGCCCTTTGGCCGACGCGGCTCCTTCCTCAATTGCTCGCGCAGCGCCCTTTGCTCCTCCGGCGAAAGCCGGCGCAGCTCGTCGTAGCGCCGTTTCAAATTTTCCCGGCGATCCTGAGGCAGGCTTTGCCAATGGTTCCATTCTTCGCGGAGACGCTCTTTATTTTCCGGCGGGAGAGCGCGCCAGCGCTCATAGTTGCGCAAAACGCTTTCTTTCTCCTCCGGCTTCAGATGGCGCCAGCGTTCCGCGGGCTGCTGCGCCCCGGTCAACAGAGGAATCCCCAGCAACAGAACCACCGCGCTGTATCTAAATAGTCCGACGCCTCTCATAATTTCTGGCCGTGCCCGTTTCGGGCCTTCGCCTCTTCCAGCGCCTCAAGAAGATCAAGCGACTCCAGGAGGTCCATCGATTCAAAAAAATCCAGATTTTTGGCTACCGTGCGGATTTCCTGGGGGGCCGCTTCTTCCCCCGGCTGGCCCTGCGGCCGCCATATCGTCGCAGTAAAGGGCAAGGCCAAGGCCAGGATAACGATCATCGCCGCTCCAAGGGCCGGAACGGCCAAGGGACGAAGCCACGAAAATCGCCCGCCCCACCATGATTCTCGCGGATCCCCCGCCGCCAGCTTCCGTCGCAGCTCTCCATAATAATTGTCCCAGAAGCTCTGGGGAAACTCTTTCGGCTTCGCCATCAGCGGCAGAAAAGTGCCCAGCTCCGCGAGAAAGTGAGAGCAGGAGCTGCAGGCCTTGAGGTGCTCTTCCGCCCTATCGCGTTCCGGCCCTTCACAGTCCCCGTAGTAATACAGGACCAAAGTCTCCTCAAAATCCCTGCAGGCCGGTTGCGGCGAATGCTTCTGCTGTGCCATTTGGTTTCCTCTCTAAGCGAGCCCTGTCAAACTCTGCCTCAAGGCCGCCACCGCGCGGTGCAGGTGGACCCGAACGGTCCCCTCCGTGGTCTGCATCACGTTGGCGATCTCCGGGATGGAGAGCCCCTCGTGGTTGCGCAGGAGAAAGGCGGTGCGCTGGCTCTTGGGCAGCCCTTCGAGAGCGGTCCCCAGCCTCTGTTTCACTTCTCCGGCCATCGCCTCCTGGTCCGGCGTGGAGGCAGCCGTCGCCGGCTCTCTCTCCTCCCCGGTCTGCGGGGCTTCGCCATTGAGCCGCTGCCACGGGAACCGTCCTCTGCGGCGATGATGGTCCAGGCAGAGATTTACGATAATACGATACAACCAGGTGTAAAAAGCGGACCTTCCGTCAAAACGGTTGATCTGCGAGAAGGCGCGCAGAAAGGCCTCCTGCGACAGATCCTTCGCCTCCTCGTAATCGTGCGTGAAATCAAATGCTATTTGATAAGCTCTGCGCATGTGGCGGAGCACAAGAATGTCGAATGCCCGGCGTTCCCCTCTCTGGCACATCGCCACGAGGTCTTCGTCCCTCAGATCTGGAAGCGGGTCCTTCTCCATGAAGCATCAGGTATTTACCTGAACAAAATGCTCGATCCTTTCGTTTACCTGTTAGACGTCGGCGGGCGAGAAATATTAACACCACCCTAGATCTTGAACGCATCCAGGGTGTTTACCGCAAAGAGTTTTTCCAGATCCAGCTTCTGTTTGATCAACCCCTGCTCCAAGAGATAGGAATGCAGCGTCTCCAGCACAGGCCGGTTGGCGGCGTAGCCGTAGGGCCAGTAATCTCCGCCCATCAGCTGCCTGGTTTCCTCGTATTCGGCGTCGGTCCAGGGAAGACTGATGCGCAGAACGTTGGTATCGTACAGCCGGCTAAAGCATCGATCCTTCGCCTCACAGAACGCCTTGAAGAGGCTCTGGGCCACCCACGGGTTCTCCGCGTAGACGGGCATCCGTATCGCGATCACGTGCATGATGGGAAAGATCCCGGTGCGGCGGAAATAGTCCATCTCGACCCGTTTGAAGTCGGGAAAGAGCCTGCGCACGCGCGGCGAGCCGCGCAGAAAGCAGCTCGGCATGCGCGGCGACATCAAGGCGTCGATCTCCCCGCTTTCGATCATCTCGTTGAGGGTCCTGTCCTGCGGGATCACATCCAGGCGGACGCCGCGCGGCAGCTCGAAATCGACCCGGTCCTTCCGCCCCGGCTGCTCCTCGCCCCCCTGCAGCCAGTGGATCTCCTCGGGAGCGACGCCGTATTCGTGCTGCAAGAGCCCGCGCAGCCAGACGGACGCCGTCATGGTGTACTCGGGCACTCCGACCCGCTTGCCGCGCAGATCTTCCGGCCGCTCGATGGTCGCGCCGGCATGAACGAAAATACAGCGGTGGCGGAAGGTGCGCGATGGAAACACCGGAATCGCCGCGAACGGGCGGCGCCCCTGGGACGCGGCGACCAGGAAGGCCCCCATCGAGAGCTCCGCCACGTCGAACTCTTCGAACTTGAGCATGCGCCAGAAAATCTCCTCAACCGGCAGCATGAGGTAATTCAAATCGATCCCCTCCGCCTTGACCGTCCCGTCGCGCAGCGCCCGGGTGCGGTCGTAATCCTCGCACGCCAGTGTTAATTTAATGTCAGCCATAGCACCTGTTTAGCTGTCAGCTCTCAGCAATCAGCCCTTAGATGGAAAACTAGAGGCTGAAACCTGACCGCTGACGGCTTCTTCGACTAGTTTTACATACGGCACGACTCTTTGCGCCAGACCACGCTTCCCCTCTTTGGCCAACGCCTCTCTTAAGAAAGCGCTTCCTAACGACAGTCCTATCACGCCCGCGTCGATGTATTCCTTGACGTTGGCCAGGCTCACGCCTCCCGAAACCACGAAGCGCGCGCCGGCAAAGGTGTTGGCTATCTGTCTTACAAAGCCCGGGCCTCCCAGACAATCCGCCGGGAAGAGCTTGACGAGATCCGGCCCGGCCCTCATCGCCGTGAGGATCTCTGTGGCCGTGCCCGCCCCGGGAACAGAGACGACATCGGCCTCGCGGCAGATCGGGACCAGGCCCAACTCCAGTGTCGGCGATACGATAAAGCGCGCGCCGGCCGCTATGGCCTCCCTCGCCTGCTCCTTGGAAAGTACGGTGCCGGCGCCGACGAAGAGGCCGCTCCGCTTCGCCAACTGACGGATCAGGCCGGCGGCGTCCGGGACGCTGAAAGTGATCTCGACGAACTTAACCCCCGCCTCCACCACCCCTTCTACCGTCTCAAGCGCCTCTTGAGAAGTCTTCGAGCGCACCACCGCTACCAAACGACGCCGCTCCATCTCCCGGATCAGTTCGGCCCTATCCACAGACACCCCCGTCTATCCCAGACTCAAGCCGCCGTCCACGATCAGCGTCTGCCCGGTGACGAAGTCTCCGCCGGTCACCAGGCCGACGATGGCCGCGGCGACCTCCTCGGGTTTGGCGATGCGCTGGAGCGGGATTTGCCCGCTCGCCTTGGCGACGGCCCGCTTATACTCTTTTCCGTAATGCTCCTGCATCCACTTCGTGTCCGTGAAGGCCGGAGCTACGGCGTTGACGCGCACCTTGGGCGCCAGCGCCACGGCAAGCCCGCGGGTGAGATAGATCAACGCGGCCTTGGCCGTGCCATAGGCGAGAGAGGATATCGTCGCCGGCGCCACGATGCCCGAGATCGAAGAAACATTGACCACCATTCCCTGGCTCTTGGCGAGCAACGGCGCCGCGGCCCGGGCGCAGCGGAAGGCCCCCTTCACGTTGATATCCAAGATATCATCCCACATCGCGTCGGTGAGTCCCTCGAGATCGGCAACCTGCACCCAATGGGTCACGCCGGCGTTGTTCACCAACACGTCGAGCCGGCCGAACTGCCTTTCGACCTGCTGGATCATCCGGCGCACCTCGTCGTCGCTTTTCACGTCGGCGCGGATGCAGCGCGCCTCGGCGCCGGCGCCGCGCACCTCGGTCGCGAGCTGCGCCGCCTCTTTCTTGGAAGAGCGGTAGTTGATCACCACGGCCGCGGCGCCGGCCTGGGCCAGTCCGAGGACCGTCGCCCGCCCGATGCCTGTCGCCCCGCCGGTCACGAGAGCTACTCTGTCTGTCAGTTCCATATCCTCGTTTCACTCGGAATCTCAAATCTCAGATTTCACATCTCAGATCATCTGAAATTTGAGATCTGTCATCTGAGATTCCGCCGCAACGCGGCGGTGGCGGCGGCATCGATCACCCACTGCTCCGGCAAGCGCACCAGCTCGGCGCCGGTGCCGGTAAACCGCACCACCACGCCGTACTCCTTCGCCGCGGCCTCAGGGCTCACATAACCTTCGATCACATCCCAGCGCACGCGCTCGGGATCGCGGCCAAGCGGCTCCCCGTAGCCCCCTCCTCCGGGAGTGTTGAGATGAACAACGCGATCGGCCGGCAGATCGACCAGCGATTTGGGATTGGGCCGCTCTCCGGTGCTGAGGATCAGCTCACCCGGCGCGCCCGCCATGCCGCGGAGCAGGCCGGGCGCCGGATATCGGCTGCGGTCCACGATGCAGCTGACGCTCCACGCGCCGTCGCCCCGTCTGGCGAACTCGGTCTCCTGGCCGAGACCGCCGCGCCAGCTGCCGGGCCCGCCGGAATCGCGGCGCAGCTCGCGCCGCAGCATGACCACCGGCGAGAGGCTCTCGATCACCTCCGCGGGGACACCCGCCACCCCGCTGGGGAAACCCACGGCGCTAAGCCCGTCTTTGGCAGGCCGAGCGCCCGTGCCGCCGACCTGAAAGACCGTGATCGTAAAAGGCGGATCTTGCCCGCGCCAGACGCTCAACCAGATCGGGTCCGCGCCCGGCGCCATCAGCCGGCCGGGCAGGGCTTCCGCCAGGGCGGCAAAGATCGCGCTCGGGACGAAGTGGCCCACCGCCTGGCGGCTCGCCACCGGCGCGGGATCGAGGGCGTTCAAGATGCTGCCCGGCGGCGCGGTCACGCGCACCGGGCGAAAGCTCCCCTCGTTATGCGGCACGTCGGGATAGATCGCCGCCTTGACCGCGAAGCTCGCGTAGGCGTGAGTGTAGTTCAGCACCACGTTGATGCCGCGCGCGCTCTGCGGCGATGAGCCGGAAAAATCGATGGCGATCTCGTCGCCCGCGATGGCCACCCGGCAGCGGATCACGACCGGCTCCTCGAAGCCGTCGCTCCAGGTCTCGCTGTGCCACTCCCCGCTCGGCAGCTCGCGGATCTTGGCGCGCACGGCGGCCTCGGAGCGGCAGATGATCTCCTCGGCCACCGGGTCGATGCTCTCCAGCCCGAATTCATCCATCGTTTCGAGCAGCGCCCGGCCGCCCGCGTCGTTGCAGGCCGCCTGGGCATGAAAATCTCCGACCACCTCGTCCGGCAGGCGCACGTTGGCGCGGATGATTTGCAGGAGGACGTTGTTCGGCTCGCCGCGCTCGAACAGCTTCATGATCGGGATGCGCAGACCCTCTTCGTAGACCTCTCGCGCCTCGGCGGAAAGGATGCGGCCGCCGATATCCGCGCTGTGGCAGGTGTTGGCGAACAGGGCCGCCAGGCGCCCGCCTCTGAAAACAGGAGTGGTGATCGTGATGTCGTTGATCTGCCCGGCGGTCATCCACGGATCGTTGGTGATGAGCACGTCGCCGGGAGAGAGCGTTTCCGCCGGAAACGCGGCGAGAAAATGGCGCATCGAGGTGGCCATGGCGTTGATGTGGCCGGGCGTCCCGCTCACCGACTGGGCGATCATCCTCCCCTTGGTGTCGAACATCCCGCAGGCAAGGTCCTGGCTCTCGCGCACGATCGTGCTGAAGGCGGTGCGCATGAGCGCGTCCTGCTGCTCCGTCGCTACCGAGAGGAGGCGGTTCCAAATGACCTCGAGGGTCACGGGATCGATCGCCCGCCCTGAGCCTGATCGAAGGGCCTTACTCATCGGCGAACTCCACGACGACGTTGAGTCCTTCGTCGACCCGGCCGCGGCCGCGGGCGCCGACGATCAGGGTGGATTCGCGCTCTTCGATGATGGCCGGCCCGGTAAACGTAAACCCCGGAGCCAAGGCGTAGCGGTCATACACCGGCGTCTCCATATAACGTCCGTGCTCGGGGAAATAGGCCGGGCGCGAGCCTTTGAGAGTTTTGCCGCGCGCGGCGGCGCCGGAGGGCAGATGAAAATCCATTTCCGCCTTGGGACCGCTGGCGATCACGCGCCAGTTGATCACCTCGATCGCGACATCCGGACCCTCGCGGCCGTAGAGCGTCCTGTAGATCTCCTCAAAGGCGGCGTTGATCCGGGGCAGATGTTGCTCGCTCAAAACGCCGTCCGGCAGAGGGACGGAGACCTCGTGGCCCTGGCCGACATAGCGCATGTCGGCGCTGCGCTGGTAGGAGATTCCCGCGGCAGAGAGACCGGAGCCCTCCAGCACGGTCCGCCCCTCTCCGGCCATCTCCCCAAGCAGAGTATTGACAAACTTCCAGTCCAAACTATCCAGACGGCTGTAGGCGCTGCGCACGAAGTCGAAGGCCAGCGGCGCCACCAGCAGCCCGAAGGTAGAGCCCACTCCCGCGCCGATCGGCGCGACCAGGCGCCGCGTTGGCCATGTTTTCGTTGACGATCTGGTGAATACCCCAGGCCGCCTGCTCGACGCTCAGCCCGAGCCGCCGCCCCACGCCGGCAAGCGCCCGGCGCGCCGCCTCCAGGTCGAGCCTCATCTTGCCGCCGAGAAAATAGCCGGGATCGAGATAGCCCAGAATCAAGTCGGCATCGGTCACGGTCGGTTCGCTGCCGCCCCGGCCGTAGCAGACCGGCCCGGGATCGGCGCCGGCGCTCTCCGGACCGACCTTCAGCAATCCCAGCGCATCCACGCGGGCGATACTGCCGCCGCCGGCGCCGATCTCGATCATGTCGATCACGGGAATTTTTATCGGCAGCCCGCTGCCGCGCCTGAAGCGGTAGACCCGATCGACCTCGAACTCGTGTGCCTTCAAAGGATGGCCGCCCTCGACGGCGCAAAGCTTGGCGGTGGTCCCGCCCATGTCGAAAGAGAGCAGATCAAGGTAGCCGGCGAGCATGCCCTGA
>JACPDC010000411.1 GCA_016184235.1 Deltaproteobacteria bacterium
CGCTGATCCTGTGGCGGCAGAAGTTGCACTTCATGACGACCCCGCTCGGGTGGCGCTCGGAGCGCGCCTGCTCGTAGGGTGTCGCGCCGTTGCCCGGAAAGTAGTGGCGCTCCTCATCGTAAAAATAGCGCTGGCTGTAAGGGCAGGCCATCATGCAGGCCCGGCAGCCGACGCACTCGTCGGGGTCGATATCCACGATCCCGTCCGGCGCCTTGGAGCTCGCCCCGGTGGGGCAGACCTCGACGCAGGCGGGCTCATCGCAGTGAAAGCAGAGAACCGGGAGAAAGAGCTGGCGCACGGTGGGATAGTGACCTTCTTCCTGCTTGAGCAGGCGGGCGAAGAAAACCCCGGGCGGGGTGCCGTGCTCGGCCTTGCACGAGAGCTGGCAGCCGTAGCAGCCGATGCATCGCTTCAGGTCTATGACCATGCCCCATCTCATGGCTTGGATCCAAAACGGGGCTCTCGGCCCCGGTTCAAGTCGTTCAAATAGTTCGAATAGTTCAAATCGTTCAAACGGCTTGAACGGCTTAAACGTTTTGAACTTCTATCATTCATTGGCCTTGCTCACTTTGACCTTGACGCAGAGATCCAGGTTCAGGTTCACCGGGCTGGCGTGATCGAAGTCCACCTCGAGGAGATCATTGAAGAAGACCCCTTTGCCCTTGGCGACGGGCATCCCCTCGCCCCAATGGCCGGCGCAGGCCGCTATACCCAGCCCTTCGGGATGGACCGCCTCAGTCAAATGGACCTTTCCCTTGACCCTTCGTCCCGCTTCCGTTTCGACCCAGATCTCCTCTCCGTCCACCAGCCCCTTTTTCCGGCCCGTGCCGGCGTTGAGCGCGATGGTATAGGAATAAGGATCCAGTCGCGCGGCTTCGTCGAGCCACGGGTTCTCCATCGTAAAGCTGTTGGTGTGAATGATATCCCGGTAGTAAAAGGCGTAGAGATCGAAGGCGCCGTTGGTCACGTGCGCCGGGCAGGGGATCCAGTCCGGCAACGGCTCGTAGTACCTTTGCGGGATCTTGATCCCTCGGGGCTCGGCGAGCGCCGCTATTTTCTCTCTGAGCACCGGGAGAAACTCCCAGTAGATCGGCACGCGGGTGTCCACGAAGTGACGCCAGTAAACCTCCTCGGGCTTCTTGGGCCACTTGATGACGCCGTTTTTCTTGAACCACTCGAGCCCGTGCTGGGCGCCGAAATTGTTCTTGAGCTCGGCGTCGCAGACCTCCTCGTAAGAGTACTTTCGCTCTCCCTCGAGACGAAACGGCCCTTCGAGCTTGAGAACGGCGTTGAAGGCCGCGTTCAGGTCCTCGCGCATGCCGATCCGGTCCGCCAGCTCCACCAGGATATCGCTCGACCTCCGCTGCTCTCCGTCCGGCTGGATCGCAGGCTGCTTGATCGGCCAGCACCATTCCCCCAATCCGCCGGGCAGGTTGAAGATGAAGGGGAAGTTGGGCCTGGAGTCCAGCGACTCGAGGTAGTCGCAATCCGGCAGGACGATGTCGGCAAAGTCCGAGGACTCGGTGAGAAACAGGTCGATGGAGATGACGAACTTGAAGCGAGCCAGCGCCCCGGCCACGGTCTCCTTGTTGCCGATGCTCATCAGCGAATTGGTGCCGTAATTGAGCAGAATCTCCGGACGATAGGGAAGATCCAATTTATCCCACATCTCCTCGCGATCCGACGAATCGGAGAAAGGCGATGTCTGGCAGAGCACGAAGAGATCCTGCAAGCCGATCTGCTCCGGCATGCGCGGCTCGCCGATAGGATAGGGATTGTGGTGCGCCATCCAGATGCCGGTGATCATGAGCCCGTCGGGACCCGCCTTGGGAACAAAGTAGGGCCTGCCGGTCTCCGGATAGCCGTGGCAGGCCGGGTTGAACCCCAGGCAGCCTCCCGCCATGTCCGCCGATCCCACCATCTGGTTGAGCAGATCCACGGCGAGAAAGTTGTAAACCGAATTCACATGTCCCTGGGAGCCCCGGAATGCGATCGCCGCCGCCGGCCGGTACGGGACGGTAACGCCGTCGATCACGATCGTGCTGCCGACCCGGGCCTCGCGGGCGAATTCGCTGCCCAGCCGGTGGACGTCCGCCGCCGGGATGGTCGTGATCCGCTCGGCCCACTCGGGCGTAAAGTTTTTCAGGTGGTTCTTCAACAGCTCAAAAGCGGGCCGGCACGGAACGCCGTCCACGAGAAATTCTCCCTCGAGCGCCATGGCCTCGGAGCTGACGGCGTCGTAGGGCTTAGCGCTTCCCGAACTGCGATCCCATACCAGCGGCTTGCCGCTCTCGGGATCGCGGGCGTANNGTGGCCTTGGCCGCCGCGAAGTTGCACATGGGATCGACGACGACCATCTTCATGCCGCGGGCGCGCGCCTCGGCCGCCAGCCCCATGTTGGAGCAGGAGGCGTGTCCCGCCGAGTGGCCCTTGGAGGCCCCGAAGTAGACCGCGTAGTTGCAGTACTGGAAATCGGGCACCACGGACCAGGAGGCGTGCATGATCCCGCTGATCAGGTGGGCGCCGTTGCCGCAGTGCAGCCCGCCGCCGGCGGAGGAGCGGTTCGGAGTGCCGAAGGCGGCGGCAAAGACCTGAATGGGAGTGCGGCTGGAGGTGACGGTGGTGGTGCGCTGGATGAAGAGTTTTCGCGGATCCTCGCCGCGAAGTTTTTTGAGACGCCGGGCGATCTCGTCCAGGGCCTCTTCCCACGAGATCTCCTTCCAGCCCGGATCGATCCCCATTCCCTTCTTCGGGTTGGTCCGGCGCAGGGGAACGCGCACGCGGTTGGGATCGTAGTGGGTCATCAGGCCGCTCACTCCCTTGCCGCACAGACGTCCCTTGCCGGCGGCGCTCTCCGGGTTTCCCTCGAGCTTGACCAGAACGCCGTCCACGCGGTGCGCCAGGATCGAGCAGGTGCCGTAGCAGAGGCTGCACGCCGACGGGATCCAACAGTCGTCGCGCCCGGCGCCAGTCTCGGAGATCGGTGGGACTGCCTCCATAAACCGTTTTCCTCTCTAACCCCCTTCTGAAGCCATCAGGAGGATCATGCCGACTTCCGCCGCGGGGCCGTTCGCGCGCAGTTCTTCGTTGAGATCGTTCACCAGCGTGTCGTTGACAAAAATCCCGCAATAGGAGTGCATCTCCCCCTCGACCCGGAAAATATGATCGGCGAAGTCTCCTCCGAAGCGCCTCCCGAGTTCCGTCAGGACATCGCCCAGAGTCGCCCTCTCAGCCATCTGCAGCGCCACCGAGCGCTCCTTGGCCAGGATCGCGAGAATGCCGAAGAGCCGGACGTTCACTCTCATGGCCGCCCTTCTCGCTAGCGCCTTTCCCCCCAAAGCTTGTTGAAGAAACCGCCCTGCTCCATGTCATCCAGATAGCGCCGATCGACGAGATCCTGCGGTTTGACCTTTTTCGCGCGGGGATCGATCTGAGAGACTTCATCGAGAATCGCCTGGAGCGATTCCGTTTTTATATCGAGCCGCCGCTCCAGGGCCGTGATCTCCGCGTTGTAGGCGGCGTCGAGAATTTTCCTGTCGTTCACCCGGAGCTCCTTCCCCAAGACCTTGTAGGCGAATTCCTTATCCGTGTGCAGGATCTTGCTCGCCTCCGCCATCGCCCGCACGAAATTTCCGATAACCTTGGGCTTCTTGGCAATCACCGAGCGACGCGCGGCAAATATCGTCGCCGCATAGGGGATGCCGAGCTCGGGCCCGTACGCCAGGCGGTGGCCGCCCTGGGAGACCGCCTGATAATCGGCGGGCGGGGTCATGGTAGCGGCGTCAACCGCCCTGTTGGCGAAGGCCGCTAGCGCTTCAAACTCTCCCCCCGTCTGGATGAAGGTGACGTCCTTGGCAGCATCCATGCCGTAGCGCCGCAGCACCTGCACCGAGAAATAGTGCGTGTTGCCGCCGACCCTGCTGACCGCGATCTTTTTTCCTTTGAGATCCTCGACCCTCTTGATCTCCGGACGCGCGATGATGCTCTGGGTCATGACGTTCTTCACGCCCGCTATGAACGCCAGGTCCGTGGCCCCCTGAACAAAGGCGCGGACGATCCCGATCCCGCCGAGCAGGGAAATCTCGGCGTCGCCGCCCAGCATCGCGGCGGTCACGAACGCGGATGAGGCGACGAAAACGAGCTGGAAGTCCAGGTTGTCACCCGGGCCGAGTAGATGCCGACCAGCCGGTCCGCCGCCGGAGCCGGAGCGGACGGGCGGCAAACAGCAGCCAGAATCAGGACGACGATCACCCGGAAAAACAGCCTGCGACCATTTCTTCTCATTTTGGCTCCTCCCTGGTTGGCGGCCTTCGCTGATCCTGCGGGAAAAATTTATAGGCCCCCTTCGCTCTCGATCTTCCTGACGAACCTGTCCTCGACCAGATCTTCCGCCTTGAGACGGCGGATCTTTTCGTTGACGGTGCCGAGAAGGCGGATGGCGTTGCGGATCCCGTCGACATTGGGATAGATCCTGCGGTCGTACATCGCCGCCATTCTCTCGTACCCTTCCGCCGCGTCCTCGACCCGGGCCAGGCGCAGCCCCTTGGCCAGACTCTTGGTCGCCTGCGCCTTGTTGGCCGGCTCCTGTATGAACCTGATGGAATCCACCAAGGCCCGGAGAAATTTCTCCGCGGTATCGGGGGCGGTCTTGACATAGCTGCGCTTGGCCATGATGCCGGTGCCCTGGTACGGGATGCCGAGCTTGGCGGTGTCGGCGAGGATGCGGAACCCCTGGCGCTCGAGAATGGAAGCGAAAGTGTAACCCAAATAGGAGCCGTCGATGACTCGATTGGCAACCGCCTGAGCCAGCACGGTCTCGTCCCCAAGGATCCTGAAGTTGATCTTGTCCCGCTTTGGGTCCAACCCCCAATGGTCGAAGACCAGCATGGTGAACATCCAGATACCCCCGCCCATGCTCTGCACGCCGATATGCTTGCCTTTGAGATCCGCGGGGCTCTTGATCGCCGGGTTGACGACGAAGGCGCCCGTAAGCTTGTTGACCAGGCCCGCGATGAAAACCGTATCGAGCCCGCCCGCGACCGCGCCGAGCGTCGTGCCGGTCACCGAGCCGTTGTAGAATTGAGTCTCACCCGCGGACAGGGCCGAGAGGCCCACCGGGCCGCTGCGCACGTGCACCAGCTTCACATCCAGGCCGTATCTGCGGAAAAAACCCTGATCCTCGGCGACAAACAGCGCGCCCTCTCTTTCGCTGAAGCTGCCGAAGGTGACGACCGGGCTGGCCGAGGGCGGCGCCGCCGCCGACTCCGCCGCGAGGAGGCACCAAAACATCGACAAGCCGAGGGCCGAAGCAATCGTCCGCGCTTTCATTCGATTCTCCTTCCGATACCGGCTCACTTGTAGAGCCGTACCTCGACGCAATGGTCGAGGGCGGTGGAAATCTTGTCGATATGCTCCAGGTCCGTGGGCAGCAGGGAGTTGAAGTTCACTCCCTTGCCCCGCGCGATCGGCATGCCCGGCGACCAATGGCCGAAATGGCCGGCGATCCCCACCACCTCGGGATGAATGCACTGGGTCAGCTTGAGCTTCACCCTGACCTTGCGCACCGGAGATTCCAGCCACACCTCCTCGCCGTCGGCAAATCCCTTCGCCTTGGCGACGTTCGCGTTGACCAGGACCCCGTA
>JACPDC010000235.1 GCA_016184235.1 Deltaproteobacteria bacterium
CCTCCTACCACAACCAGCAAGAGCGGATAGATGAGCGCCGATGTGACATCTTCCTTGAGCTGGTGGGCGCGCTCCAGGTATTCCACCAGATGGCGCAGGACTCCTTCCAGGATGCCTCCTGACTCTCCCGCCCGAATCATGTTCACGTAAAGTCGGGAAAACACCTGAGCGTGCTCACCCATGCATGCGCTGAGCGATTTCCCCGCGCGAACACCCTCCAAGAGCTGGCGCACGATCTTCTTGAAATCTTCCCCTTCGACGACGTTGGAGAGCACCGAGAGACTACGGTCCAAAGGGAGCCCCGCCCCCAGCAGCGTGCTGAGCTCCTGGGTAAAATGGAGCAATTCCGGCTGCGAGACCTTCCGGCGCACGGAAAGGGCGAAGGGGACACGGAGCGCGCTTCTGCCCGCCTCGCCGGGCGCGGCGACGCGCAAAGGAATGAAGCCCATCTCGTGCAGGCGGGCGACCACTCCGTGCTCCGCTTCGGCCTCCATGATCCCTTCGACCACCTTGCCCGAGGAATGAAGCCCATCTCGTGCAGGCGGGCGACCACTCCGTGCTCCGCTTCGGCCTCCATGATCCCTTCGACCACCTTGCCCGAATGATCCGCCGCCCGGTATTGAAAAAGCGCCATTTCTTTTCGTTACTCGTATATTAGTATATTCGTTACTCGTGGCGACCGCATCCGTTTATCGAATAACGAGTAACTATTAACCAATAACTAAATTCTATCCTTCTTCCCTGGTGACCCTGAGCACCTCCGCCACATCGGTGCCTCCCTGGCACGCCTTCTGCCATCCGTCCTCTCTCAACAGTCGCATGCCTTGAGCGCTAGCCAGGCTCCGAATCGCGTTGGCATCCGCCCTCTGCACGATCAGCTTGCAGATCTCCGCCGACGCCGGCAGCAGCTCGAAGATGCCGACTCGCCCCAGATAGCCGGTGCCCGAGCAGGCCTCGCATCCTGCCGCCTGCCACAACGTCGCCGGCGGCTTTTCATTTTGACGCGTGAAATCCGAGATCGGAAAACTGAATTCGTTAAACGGCGCTTCCTTACGGCAGGCCTGACACAGCCGGCGCACCAGCCTCTGCGCCAGAACCCCGAGCAGGGAAGAGGCGAGGAGATAGTCCTGCACCCCCATCTCCAGCAGGCGCGAGATGGCGCCGGCGGCATCGTTGGTGTGGAGCGTGGACAGGACCAGGTGGCCGGTAAGCGCGGCCTGGACCGCGATCTCGGCCGTTTCAAAATCGCGGATCTCCCCCACCATGATGATATCGGGGTCCTGCCGCACGATCGAGCGCAGGCCGTTGGCGAAGGTAAGCCCGATCTGCGGCTTTACCTGGATCTGGTTGACTCCGCCGAGCTCGTACTCCACGGGATCCTCTATCGTGATGATTTTTTTTCCCGGATCGTTGATCTTCTGCAGCGCGCCATAGAGCGTCGTGGTCTTGCCGCTTCCCGTCGGTCCGGTCACCAGGATCATCCCGTGCGGCTTGGAAATCATCTCCGAGAAGCGCTGGAGCACGGCAGGGGGAAAGCCCAAAGACTCCAGATCGGTAAATATCTGCGCGCGCTCCAGCAGGCGGATCACGACGCTTTCGCCGTAGAGCGTGGGAACCGTCGAGATCCGGAGATCCACGTCCTTGCCCGCGATCTTGACTTTGATCCGGCCGTCCTGCGGCAGCCGCCTCTCGGCGATGTTGAGCTGCGCGAGAATCTTGAGCCGCGAGATGATCGCCGCCTTCAAATGGCGCGGCGGCGGGTCGATTTCGTGGAGAATGCCGTCGATCCGGTAGCGGACCTTGAGCTGATTCTCGAACGGCTCGATGTGGATGTCCGAGGCGCGACCCTCCAGGGCCCGCCCGAGCATCTGGTTGACGAGACGGATCACCGGCACCTCGGAGGCGAGATCGCGCAGGTGCTCGACTTCCTCTTCATCCACGCCTCCCTCCCGATCGCGCGCGGCAGCGAGACCCGTTACCGCCTCGCCATTGCCGAAAAGCGTTTCGATCCGCGCCGTGACCTCCTTTTCTTTTGCCAGGACCGGCTTCACCTTGAGCCCGGTCGCCAGCTCCAGGGCGTGCAGGCGGGAGAGGCCCGTGGGATCGGGGGTGGCCACCAAGAGCTCGGCGCCCTCGGCCTTGACCGGCGCCATTTTCGCGAACTTGAGAAACTCGACGGCGTCCAGAAGAGCCTCCACGGGAAGAGGGCCCAGGGGAAAGTCCTTCAAGGAGACCAGGGGTATCCCTAGATGGTCGCTCAAGACCGGCAAGAGATCATCTTCCGAAACGAAACCCAGCTCCACGACCAGGCGCGCGAGCGGCGCCTGCTGTTCCTGCTGCAATTTGAGGATTCGCTCCATCTCCTGAGCGGAGACGAGACCGCGCTCCACCAGCCGCTCTTCCAGTCTCGGCAGTTTTTCCATCTGCTCTTTTATCCCTTCATCCCCCGCCCATTTTCGATTCAATCCAAAATCCCAAATCCAAAATCTAAAATGCCCTATGCTTTTTTAGTTCCTGCCCTTCCGTACCGGTCTTCCAGCCGCACCACGTCGTCGAGCTCGGGCGTGGAGACCTCCAGGACGTCGCAATCCTTAACCGCCCTCATGCGGTGCTTCATCCTGGGCTGGATGTGGAAAGAATCGCCGGGCTTTAAGCTGAGAGTCCTTCGCTGGCCGTCGGCTTCAACCTCCAACTCCATGGCGCCGCGGAGCAGATGGATCGTCTCGTCCTTGATCTCGTGGTACTGGTAGCTCAGCGACTCCCCTTGGTTGATATGGAGGATCTTGCCGACGTACTTCTCCGTATGCGCCCAGATCAACTCGTAGCCCCAGGGCTTATCTACCCTCTTTCCTGTGGATGGAAGCGCCATACTGAACCCACATATCGTAGCAGATTAAGCAAGGCGGGCAAACCTTCGCTTAGAACAGAGGAAAGTCGCCAACGAACATTTCGCCGCAAAATAATTCAAGGGACAGTTCGCAACAATCAGGTAAAAACCCGAATGCCAGCGAGGTAGATACCTGCGGAGGAAAAAAAGCGGCTTACTTGAACAGGTCTTTGTTCTGGGAGCTCAAGCCGAGCAGGTCGAAGCTGAATTTGAAGCTGGTCTTGTCCGGGTTGGTCTTGCGGCTGACGCTGAAGCTTAAGGTCCAGCATTCGCACTGCGAGAGTATCTTGACGCCGCCCCGGTTGCTGGTAAAGCGGCCGTCGCGCGCGTTGTAGCTGGTATCGTAGGTCAGAAGCAGATGGTCCGTGAGGTGAAAGAGCGTGCGCACGCCCAGTTCCCCGAGGACATCGCGGTGGAGCAGCCTCTCGTCCGTGAGCGTGGTGAGGTTGGCATTGTCGGCCAGCTCGGCCAGCGAGTCGCGCCGGATGAAGCGGTAGCTGAGATCCAGATGATTGGGCCGCATGAAGTCGCGATCCAAGACCCGGCGCGTGAGGGGGCGGGGGTCCAGAATCGAGAAGAGAACCCCGGCCTGGCTCACCTGCCACGGGCCGGGATTGAGCCCGGCATCGAACCCGAGGGCCAGATAGTCCCGCGGCACGATCCGAAAGCCCATATCCAAGTCGGAGAGGCTGTCGCCCCCTTTTCTTTCCTTATCAACGTCGTAGCTTAGCGCCAACTTAAGACTCCCCATCTCCCTGATCTCCCCGACTGCGGCAGCGTTCACCAGCTCGACGTCCCGCTCCTGCGAGAGTCCCGCCGGCCCCTGGACAAATTTGCCCCAGAACCGATTGGTGAGAGAAAAAGTCGCGACATTTCTGCGATTGATCCGGTCGGCGCCGTCAAAGATGGGTATGTCGCGATCCCTTACCCGAGGCACGAACAGATAGCTGATCTCGGGCTCGATCGCGTGCTTCATCTTGGCCAGGGTGGAACCGCCCAGGTCATAAACCCGCCCCAGCGAGGTCCCGAACTTGCCCCGCATCTCGACCAGCTCCCGCGAACTGTTCCGATCAAAAACGGTCTCGTTTTGATAGAGATGGTACGCGGTTTCGCGCAGGGCGACGTCAAAAGAGCCGAGCAGGTAAGGATAGAGCTGAAAAGGCACGAAGAGCTCCGGCCTGAGATCCAGGCGCAGGCCGTCCGCCCCTTCCTTGCGCAGGTAGTTCACCCCTTCGGCGCGCCAGCGAAGCTCCACCGGGCTCTGCCCCAAGGCGCGGCGGCCCCTGAAGAGCAGCTGCGGGGTCTTTTGCAGGGTTGTTTTGTCCGGCTGAATAAAATCCTGATGAAAGGCCCAATCACCCCGAAACGACATATCGCTCCAGTCGCGGAGAAAGCCGAAACGCGAGCTCGCATACCGGCTGCTCCTCAGCTCCCGCTCGCGCGGCGAATCCACGACGAAGCTGTCGATCTCCCGGAGAAAGAGATCGTCGCTGAAGGCGGCGATATCGCTGTAGCTCTTCCAGCCCGTGGGACTGGCGTGGCGGTGGTCGCCGACAACGCTCCAGCGGTTTTTGGGTATGTCCTGATCGGCAATCGTGCGGTCGCCGACGGAGCGGCTCTCGTCCTTGCGCAACCCCTCGTTGAAGTAGGAGACGCCGATCTCCGCCCGGGCGTTCCGGTTGAGGACCGTGCGCAGCTCGCCGAAGAGCCCGGCGCGCGCCCGGCTCTCGATGTCGACTCCAAAGGTGGCGTCCGTGCTCTTCGAGATGGCCCAGAAAAAGGGCTGCTCGAACTTGAAGCCCTCCCGGGTGGAAGAGCCGAACTTGGGAAAGAGAAATCCGGTCTGCCTCTCGGTCCTCAGAGGGAAATAGGCGTAAGGCAGGTAAAAAATCGGCACGTCCATGAGATAGAAGGTCCCGCCCCGGAGCACCGCCTCGCCCTCGCGGCGCAGATCCATCTCTGCGGCGGAGATCCTCCAGGTCGGCGGGCCGGACTCGCAGAGACAGGTGGTGAAGAAGCCCTCGTCGATGTGATAGGTCTGGCCCGAGAGTTTCTGTATGCGCCTGCCGCTCATGCTGAGATGGCCGGCCTCGACAAAGATATCTCCCTGCTCGATCGTGGCGGTCTCCTGCTCGAGGTTGAACTCGACCGCCTCGGCCTTGAGCTTCCACGCCGGATCATCGACCGAGACCTTCCCCTTGGCCTCCGCTTGCTGCGTCTGCCGATCGAGCCGGACCTGATCGGCCTTGAGAGTCATCTCGCGCCGCTTGATCTCCACATTGCCGCGCGCCTCGATCTTGGCGCCCTTCTCCTCGACTTTGAGCGAGTCGGCGGTGAGCCGAACCTCCGAGCCGACCTTTTGCGCCGGCTCCGGCACGGTCTGGGCGTGCAGCGGCACCGCCTGTAAAAGCGCCAAGCTCCAGATCAGGGACGATAAGCTGTAGGGTCTTCGCAACAACATATTGTAAGCAGCCCGTTCTACGGCCTGGCGCCCAGGGAATGGCCTTGCGCCCATTGCGCCGGCGCCCTGCCGGCCAGCAGGGGACGAACCTCGCCCAAAAGGTAGAGCGAGCCGGCGACCAAAACAACGTCTTCCGGGCCGGCCCGCTCCAAGAGAAACTGGAGGGCCCGCGCCGGATCCTCGACGACGCTCACAGGGATCCGGCGCTTTACCGCCGCGCTCATTTTCCCGGGGTCGGCGCTGCGCTGCATCGGCACGCGGGTCAAAACCGCCTCGCTCGCCACTCGGGAGAGCTCCGCCAGCATATGGGGCCAATCCTTGTCTTCCATCGCGGCGAAGAGGAGCTTGACGCTCCTTTCGCCGCGCAGACTGCGCATCTCCTCGACCAGCGCGCCGATCCCCTCGTTGTTGTGCGCCCCGTCCAGGATCACCATGGGACGCTCCCACACGACTTCCAGGCGGCCCGGCCAAAAAACGGTTTCCAGCCCCTGGCGCACGGCCGCCTCGCTCACCGGGAACGCGTGGCGCGCGACCTCCAGCGCGGCCAGAGCCACAGCGCCGTTGCGCCTCTGATGATCCCCACGCAGCCCCAGCTTGAGCCCCGCGAGAGTCGAATTCAGCCCCTGATAGTCGAAAAGACCGCCGCCCTTGAGCGCGACGGCGAAATCGCATCCCAAGAAATAATTCGCCGCACCCGCATGCGCGGCCATCCCCCGGAGCAGCTCCCGGACTTCGGAAGCCAAAGAGCCGCAGACCACCGGCACGCCCTTCTTGATGATACCGCCCTTTTCTCGGGCAATGGAGAGCATCTCGCTTCCCAGATAAGCCTCGTGGTCCCTGGCAATGGTCGTGATCATCGATACCGCCGGCACAACCAGATTGGTCGCGTCGAGCCTGCCTCCGAGCCCCACCTCTACCACGGCCACATCCGCGTTCAGCCGGGCAAAATAGATAAAGGCCATGACGGTCACAAACTCGAAGAAGGTGAGCGGGATCCCGGCCTCGGCCGCGCGGCTCTTGATCTCCTCGGCCAGCTCCACCACCTCGGCAGGCGAGATCTCCCCTTCTCCGATCCGAATGCGCTCGGTGAAGGAAACCACGTGGGGGGAAGTGTAAAGGGCGGCGCGATAGCCCGCGAGCGAGAGAATGCGGTGCAGCATCGCCGCAGTGGAGCCCTTGCCATTCGTGCCCGCGATATGGAACGCGGGATAACGCCGCTCAGGATGGCCGAACAGAGAGAGAGCCCGCTCTACCCGATCGAGCCTGAGGTCGATCTCGCCCCCGCGCAGATTAAAAATATAGTCCAGCGTCTCCGTGTAAGTCATAGTTAATGGTTATTGGTTATTGGTTATTCGTTACTGGTAAGAACGAGAATAAGATTTGCTCCTTTTTTGCTCCGTTTACCAATAACTAGTAACGAATTAACGAATAACTTTTTTTGACACTCTCTCCATCGCCCGCTTCAGCCGCGTGACAAACCGGCCGGCCTGAGCCACCTTCTCCCGCCTGGCGCGGGCTCTCTCCATCGTCCCGATCAAGGCGCTGCCCACGACCGCGGCATCGGCGAAAGAGGCGATCCAGGCGGCTTGCCTGGGCGTTGAGATGCCAAATCCCACGCCTACAGGAAGCGACGTCTCACGCCGGACCCGCCTTACCCGGGCGCGCAGATGGTTTTCCAAGCTCCGGCGCGCCCCGGTCACGCCCGTCACCGAGACGTAGTAAATAAAGCCCCGTCCCCGCCGCGCCACCAGCCTGATGCGCCCGATATCGCTCGTCGGGGCCAACAAAAATATAGTATCCAAGCCGCGCGCGTCCGTCCATCGCTTGAGCTCCCCGCTCTCTTCCGGAGGAAGATCGACGCACAAGACGCCATCGACGCCCGCCGCTTTGGCCTCTGCGGTGAACCGCTTGAGTCCGTAACGGAGAAAGGGGTTGTAGTAGCCGAAAAGAATCAGCGGAATTTCCGACTCTCGACGAAACTTGCGCACCATCTCCAAGATCCGCGGCAGCGACGCCCCCTTTTCCAAGGCGCGCTCCGAGGCGCGCTGGATGGTAGGCCCGTCCGCCATAGGGTCCGAGAAGGGAACCCCCAGCTCGATCATGTCCGCGCCGCCCCGCTCCAGAGCGCGCAAGATCTCCAATGTGGTGCCGAGATCCGGATCCCCGGCGGTCACGAAGGGGATCAGAGCCGTTTTTCTCTGTTTTTTCAGCGCGGCGAATTTTTTGTCGATACGATTCATCTTCGTCAATCGTTGACTCGTTGATTCGTTGACTCGTTGACTCGTATATCCGAACAAGCGATTCACGAGTAACGAATAACGATTACACGAGGTTATAACTTCACCCCCAGATACTCCCCCACCGTGCTCATGTCCTTATCTCCCCGCCCGGACAGGTTGATGACGATCGTCTGGCTCTTTTTCAAGCGCGGCGCCAGACGAATCACCGCCGCCACGGCATGGGCGCTTTCCAATGCCGGGATAATTCCTTCGATCTCCGCCAGCACCTGCAAGGCATCCACCGCCTCCCTATCGGTGGCGGAGACAAAGCGGACCCGGCCCCGGTCGCGCAGATAACTCAGTTCCGGCCCCACGCCCGGATAATCCAGCCCCGCGGCAATGGAATGGGCATAGCGGACCTGTCCCAGCCTGTCTTGCAGGAGATAGCTCTTGCTGCCATGGAGCACGCCCACCTCGCCCCCTGAGATGGAGGCCGCGTGACGGCCGCTCTTCAGCCCCAGGCCCGCCGCCTCCACGCCCACCATCTTGACCGCCTTGTATCTCAGAAAAGGATAAAAAAGGCCCATGGAGTTGCTGCCTCCGCCGACGCAGGCGACCAGATAATCCGGCAGCCGCCGGTCCCGCGCCCAGAGCTGCTTTTTCACTTCCCGGCCGATGACGGACTGGAAATCCCGCACCATCATGGGATAGGGATGAGGACCGGCTACCGAGCCGATCAGGTAGTAGGTCGTGCGCACGTAAGTCACCCAATCCCTCAAGGCTTCGTTCATGGCGTCTTTGAGCGTCTGGCTGCCCGATTCGACCACCTTCACCTTCGCCCCCAGGAGCTTCATGCGAAAGACGTTGAGCGCCTGCCGCTCCACATCTTCTTTGCCCATGAAGATCTCGCACTCGAGTCCGAAGCGCGCGGCCACAGTGGCGGTGGCCACCCCGTGCTGGCCTGCGCCGGTCTCCGCGATGATCCTCCGCTTGCGCATTCTCAAGGCGAGCAGGACCTGCCCCAGCGTGTTGTTGATCTTATGGGCGCCGGTATGGCAGAGATCCTCGCGCTTGAGATAGATCCTGGCGCCGCCCAGCCTGCGCGTGAGCCTCTCGGCGAAATAGAGCGGCGTCTCCCTGCCGGCATAGTCGCGCAGATAACGGCGAAACTCGGCCCGGAAGGAGCGATCGCGCCGAACCTCTGCGTAGGCCTTTTCCAACTCGATCAAGGCCGGCATCAGCGTCTCGGAGACGTACCGGCCGCCATAGATGCCGAAGTGGCCCCGTCTGTCAGGCGCTTTTGGCAGCGACAATAAACGCCTTGAGTTTTTCATGATCCTTGATTCCCGGGCGCGCCTCCACCCCGGTGCAGACATCGACCCCGTATGGGCGAACGCGCCGTATCCCCTCCACGACGTTCTCCTGATCCAAGCCTCCCGCCAGCAGCAGCCGGTCGGCCGGCAGTCCCTCGAGCCAACTCCAGGGAAAAGACGCGCCGGAGCCGCCATACCCCGGAGCCCAGGAGTCCACGAGGTAAAAGTCCGCGGGAAAATCGTTGATGCCATCCACAGACTCGCGCCCCTGCACGCGAAAGGCCTTGATCACTTTCCACTCCCACCCGCGGCAATATTCCGGCTCCTCTTCGCCGTGAAACTGAAGCCCCCAAAAGGCCTGCCGGCCGTCGGGAAAGGCGCCGCAGCGAAGAACCTCGCGCACCTTTTCCTTCGGCTCGTTGACGAAGAGCGCGACGTTGGCCACCGACGCGGGAAGCGCCGCGAGGATCTCGCGCGCCTTTTCGGGAGCGATGCAGCGCGGGCTCGGCGGATAAAAGTTGAACCCCAAAAAATCAGCGCCGAGATCCACCGCCTTCAGCGCGTCCGTCAAATTCGTGATCCCGCAAACTTTGACCTTCACCATTTTGTAAATAACGGATTGCGAATAGCGAATAGTGGATTTCAAATCCATCTACTCATTCGCCATTAGCATTTACTTTTCGCCGTTCGCCATTTGCTATTCGCTATTCCCCAAAAGTTCCCTCAGCTTCGCTCCCGGGTCCGGCGCCCTCATGAGCGCCTCCCCGACCAAAAAGACATGGGCCCCGAGCGCTTCCAATCGTCGCATCTGCTGCGGGTTGTCGATCCCGCTCTCGCACACCACCAGGGCGCCGGCGGGAATCCGGGGCAGCAACCGCTCTGTGGTCTCCAACCTCACCTCAACAAGGGCGTCCAGAGATAGCGACCCCGCCTGATCCTTAAGCTCCTGGAGCAGCGCCGGATTGAGCAGCGCCACGATCAACAGCACCGCGTCGGCGCCGAAACTCTTCGCCTCCAGGAGCTGGTAACCGTCCAAAACGAAATCCTTGCGCAGAAGAGGGATCGGCACCTCTTCCCGAATCCGTTCCAAATAAGAAAGGCTCCCCTGGAAGAAGCGCTCTTCGGTGAGAACCGAGAGCGCGCTCGCGCCGTTGGCAAAGAAATCCCTAGCGATGCCGACAGGGTCGAATTCTTCACGCAGGATCCCCTGCGACGGCGAGGCCCGCTTGACCTCGGCGATGATGCGGCGCGACCCGCCCTCGAGACTTTTCCTGAAGCCCCTGCGCGGCTGAGCGAACAACGCTCGCTCTTGCAGCGCCGAAACGGGCGTCACGCGCCGCCTGCGCCCGACGACGTCGCGCACATGCTCCGCGATGGTATCGAGAAACATAAAAAAAACAGGCATTAGGCGTTAGGCAGTAGGCGATAGTATGTCAGGTATCTAAAAAACATTTTCTTGACTACCGCCTAGCGCCTATTGCCTATCGCCTTTCATCAGGCTGCGTTCGTCATCCGAACCAGCTGCTCGAGCTTTGCCTGGGCCTTGCCGGAATCGATCACTTCCGCGGCCAAACGAATGCCTTCGGCTACGGAGCCTGCCGCTCCGCTGACATAAAGGGCGGCGCCGCTATTCAGCAATACCACGTCCCGCTTGGCCCCTTTCTCGCCGCGCAGCACCGTCCTCAAGGCATCGGCGCACTGCTCCGG
>JACPDC010000236.1 GCA_016184235.1 Deltaproteobacteria bacterium
ATCGTCAATACAGCCTCCACCTTCGGGCTTCTCGCCAGCGAGCGCTATCCCGCCTACTGCGCCACCAAGGCGGCGATCGTGAACCTGACGCGGGAGATGGCGCTCGACTACGGCCCGAAGGGGATCAGGGTCAACTGCGTCTGTCCGGGCAGCATCGAGACCGCCCGTTTTCGGGGCTACCCGCCTAAGCCCACTCCGGGGTTTACCGAGGAGCAGCGCGCCAGAATGGCAAGCAGCAACAAGGCGCTCCTGCGCATGGGCCAGCCCGAGGAGATCGCCTACGCCGTTTTGTTTCTCGCCTCGGAGGAGTCTTCCTTTGTCACCGGCCACGCCCTGGTGGCGGACGGCGGCCAGACCCTGGATGCGTAACAAATACAAACGCCCTCCGGAGTGAAAATTCAAAGTTGGGACAAATTTTTGGGAGCTATTGACAGCAACATCCGTGTTCGAATAGCCTTCACTCGTGAAAATCCTCAGGGACTCCCAAGGGATTGCTCTGATAGTGGTCGTTATAATCATGGCGCTCCTGCTATCCATCACCGGGACATCTCTCCTCCTTAGCGGTCTCAATCTTAAAATAGCCGGCAATCTCAAGACCACGAGCGGTGCTATACACGTTGCCGACGCGGGCATCCAGCACGCCCTGGCGATAATCCCTTCGGGGACTACCTTTTCGTATACGACAGAAACGACACTTTTGAATTCCTATTCCTTTGGCTATGGTTACACTTATACAGTCACGGCGATCAACGATCCGGCAAGCAGCGGCGGAAACAGCCGGACCGTTCTCACAGCAGTGGCCACACGCGCCAACAGCGCCACGAGGAAGGTTAAGGCCTATATCGGAAGATCGGCCAGTTCGTGGGTTCCTCCCGGGGCGGTCTATATTCCCGCCGGCTCAGGATCGGATGCCAACTTCAATACAGCGGGGACTTTTTTCATAACGGGCAACGACACAAATTATTCGGCCGATACCAACCTTGATGGCAGGGCCGACAGTACCAGCGCGGGTCCGCAGGCGGCCATTTATGGCGTAGCGACCTCCAACAGCTCTATCAATACCGAGATTGTTAACAGCCTGACCAGCACCGAGAAGACCAAGATACAAGGTAAGGATTATAACGCTGCTACTTCTCCAGTCACATCGAGTGTTTTTATATCTGCTGCCGCGATCGATGTGAGCGCTCTCGTGAACGACCTTAAAAGCCAGCCCGGCACAGTGCAGTATCTTAGCGGTCTTTCCCGCAGCGCGACGGATTGCCCCACTCCCAGGCCCAATCCACCGCTTGCCACGTGCGTGTTCGGCAGCGATGCTCTGCCTCAGATCACCTATGTCAAGCAGGATACGGGAACCATGCGCTTCGACACCGGTAGTACGGTCACCGGAAGCGGGGTGCTGATCATTGAAGGAAAGGCGAACCTGTTTGGCAATTTAGAGTTTCACGGCCTAGTCATCAGTCTGGCTCAGGGATCCAGAGGGACCGAGGAAGATGAAAGTCAGCTCAAACTCAAGCTCAAGAACAACGCGCGGATCTTTGGCTCTCTCCTCTTAGGTCCGGTCGGCGATCAGCTCAAATTTGACGTCAAGGACAACGCGGCTATCTATTACAGCAGCCAGGCTATAAACGTGGTTCAGACCCGTTGGGGTTCGGTTCTTCCCCAGCCTGCCAGACTCGTTGCCTGGCATGAGGTCATGCAATAACCGCTCGGAAAGGATGCTTCGAGACCGCAGGGCGAGGGAGACAGGTCAGTTATAATACGGGATACTATTATGAAGAGACGCGTGCTTTTAGCTGAGGATCACCCGGACACGGTTGAGGTGGTTAAATTTGGATTGGAACGTCTCGGTTATGATGTCGAAGTGGCGGAAAACGGGCTGGAGGCTGTAGAGAAGGCGGCCGCTCGGCGTCCTGACCTAATTGTCATGGATATGATGATGCCCGTGATGGACGGCCTGCAAGCAACCGCTCAGATACGGCAAAATGTAAAAACCAAGGACATCCCGGTACTGGCGGCAACCGCCCTGGCCAGACCGGGGGATGAGGAAAGATGTTTAACCAGTGGCTGCAATGGTTATATTGCCAAGCCGTTTACTTACCGGCAGCTAGACGCTGCTATTCAAAGACTCTTTAACTCGCATCCGCCTCGAACATAATCTTTCCAGGTTTGGCGGCTCTTTCTTGCTTCTGCTCATCTCACGCGTGGCGTTTCATTCCCACACCGTCTCAACCAGACCCAGTTCCCGGAGGGTCTCATCTGCGGTAATGAGCGGATAGCCAAGATGGCGCGCGGTAGCGACGATGATTCTGTCCCGTGGGTGTTGGACTGCAGCGAGGCCCTGGGCCTCCAGAAGAATATCAGGGGTGTGAGGCTGGAGTTGGAAGTTGGGCGACTGCTCCATCTCCTCAACCCAGCGTGGGAAGGGGATTCTGAGCCTAACGGCCTTTTTCTCGCAGAGAAAGAGGATCTCTTCTAGGACGGGGACCGGAACCACCAGTCTCTCCTTGCCCTCATCGACATCCTGAAAAATCCTCCTGGCTCTTTTTCCCAGCCGGTCGTGCCGGCTCGTTGCCGCCAGGATGAGAGGCTGGGTGTGAGTGACGCAGATCACTTGCCGTTCTCTTCGGATTTCTGCAGGAACGCCGCTAATTCCCGCCTCAGATCCTCCAGCGCCAGGTCGACCTGGCCCGTAACCTCCATGGTGCCCCCAAGCCTAAAAGGTTTGGTTCTCAGCCCCTGCCGGTAGGAGCTGAGCTGCTCCTCAACCTTGAGGTACCACTGTGCCTCCACCAGGATCGCCTTTAGCTTCGATCTTTGGCTGATGGCGATCGGCCCTCTGCCCTTAAAAACCTCCTCCACCAGATGGCTCAGATCTGCTCTGGCTTCGCTTAAAGATAGCTGCCGCATGGTCATAATCAATATGTACAACTAATTGTACAACTAATTCAGCTCCAGTCAAGAAAAAAATGGCCCCTATCCACCGAGATAAAGGCGCTTTACTTCAGGGTCCTTCAGCAACTCCTGGCCGCTTCCCTCAAAGCGGTTTCGGCCAAGTTCGAGGACATAGGCTCGGTCAGCCACGGAGAGGGCCTTGGCGGCGTTTTGCTCCACCACTACCATCGTGTAGCCGGCTCGTTTCATTTCGATGAGCTTCTCGAAGATCAGGGTGACAAACTTTGGGGAGAGGCCAAGAGAGGGCTCGTCCAGGAGGATCAGCTTTGGGGCGGTCATCAATGAGCGGCCAATGGCTAGCATTTGCTGCTCACCGCCTGACATGGTCCCGGCCTTTTGGTCCTGCCTCTCGGCTAAGATGGGAAAGAGCGCATAGACTCGTTCCAGTGCTTCCCTCACCCGCAGCGGATCAGTCTCGACATAGGCCCCCATCTCCAGGTTCTCGAGCACAGTCATTTGAGGGAATACGATCCTTCCCTGGGGCACGTAGGCGAGGCCAAGGCGGAGGACCTGGTATGGAAGGAGCCCGGTGATGTCGCGGCCGTCAAAGAGAACCCGGCCGGGCATCGGGTGCAGCAGCCCCACAACTGTCTTGAAGGTGGTAGACTTCCCGGCCCCGTTTGGACCGATGATGCTCACCAGCTCCCGGGGCTGGACCTCCAGACTAACCCCATGGAGGATCTCCAGCTTGCCGTAGCTGGCGTGGACCCCGTCCGCCTTTAACAGAAAACCATCAACGGCCAAAGTACGCCTCGATCACGCGCTCGTCTGATTGAATTAAACCCGGGGGGCCTTCGGCAATCTTCTCTCCATAATTGAGGACGAAGATCCTCTCCGAAAGATCCATGATGACCTTCATGTCATGCTCGACAATGAACACTGTCTTTCCCTGGGCGCGGAGGTTCCGGATCGCCTCCAGGAGCTCGTTCAGCAGGGTGCGATTGACCCCGGCCGCCGGTTCGTCCAGGAGTATAAGCTCCGGGTCCGTCATCAATATCCGGGCAAACTCGAGGAGTTTCTGTTGCCCGTAGGAGAGGTTTCCCGCATACTCGTTCTGGAGCCGGTCGAGCGTGACAAATCTGAGCAGCTCCTGCGCGCGGCGGTGAGCTTCGTCGAAGGGCCCCCATGTGACCACTAGGAGGTTCTCCAGGGCGGTGAGCTCGGGAAATACCCGGATGATCTGGAAGGTGCGCCCGATGCCGCGGCGGGCCACCTCGTGCGCCCTGAGCCCGTCGATACGCTCCCCTTTGTAGCGAATCTCCCCGTCGTCGTGCGGCTCCAGCCCGGTGATGCAGTTAAACAATGTGGTTTTCCCCGAGCCGTTGGGTCCAATGAGGCCATAGATTCTCCCGGGGGCGAGCTCAAGCGAGCAGCGGTTGACGGCGGTGACGCCGCCGAAGCGCTTGGTGACCTGACGCAACTCGAGCAGATGGCCGTTCTGCATCACAGACTCCGCGACAGGTGGTAGCGTTGCTGGACAAGTCCCAGGATGCCGCGAGGCATGAGGAGCACTACAAACACGATGATGGCGCCAAAGAGAATTTGGTGGAGGTAGAGGAACCGTGCCCATACGAGCTCTTGAAAGCAGAAGAGCCCTACCGCGCCTAGAACCGGTCCCCAGACAGTTCCCTTGCCGCCGAAAAGCGCCATCACGATCATCGTGATGGTGGTGAGGAGCGGGAAGACGCTGATCGGCTCGATGTACCCTTGATCGCGGGCGTGGAGCCCGCCCACCACGCCTGGGATAAAGGCCGAGATCAGGAAGGCGTAGAGTTTGTAGCGCGCGGTGTTGACTCCCATGGCCTCAGCGGCGACCTCATCTTCGCGGATCGTCATGAGCCTCAGGCCGAAGCGCGAGGTAATGATGAGGTGCGCGGCCACGCTGGCGGCGATGGCCGCGAGGCCGGCGGCATAGTAGATCTGCACGCTGGCGTAGAGGGTTGGAAGGGAAAGTCCGAGGCCTCCTCCCGTAAGCCCCTCAAAATAAGAGACCAGGACCCGCATGACTTCGTTCAAGCCGAGCATGGCGATGGCGAAGTAAGGTCCCTTTAGGCGCAGGCAGGGATAGCCGATGATGAGCGCCAGGACGACCGCCGCAATCCCGCCCATTGAGGAGGCCGGCGCCCAGTGCCAGCCATGGGTGGCGATCAGGATCGCCGCCGCGTAGGCCCCGGTGCCGAAAAAGGCCACATGGCCGAAGGAGACGTAGCCGGTGAGGCCGGAAATCAGATTCCAGCTTTGGGCCAGGGCCACCCACATGAAGAGCTGGAGCATGAATCTGATCCCGTATCCGGTGGCCGCCATCGGGTAGATAGCAAGCAAGATGAGGCCGATGACGAGCCCTGCAAGGAGCGTCTTCTTCGTTCGACTGAGGCTCACGAACGTCATCTTTCGCGCCCTCCTAGCAGCCCGCTCGGCCGCACGAGCAGGACCAGCACTAGGAGCACGTAGGCCACAGCTTCGGAGAGCTGGGTAGTCAGGAAGAGCGAAGAGAGCTGCTCCACGAGCCCCAGCAGCATCCCCCCCAGCAGCGCGCCAGGGTAGTTTCCCGCCCCTCCCAGGACAATCACCAGAAACGACTTGAACGTGTAGACCTGTCCCATCTCCGGCTGGATGGCGAACATCACTGCCACAAGGCTCCCGCCCGCTCCGGCCAGGGCCGACGCAATGCCGAAGGCGTAGAGCCGGATGCGCGGGACGTTAATCCCGCAGATCATGGCCACCTCGCTGTTCTGTGAGGTAGCCCGGATCGCCTTGCCGAGCTTGGTCTTCTGGATGAACCAGAACGCCAAGAGCGTAATCGTCACCGCGAAGGCGAACGAGATCAGCCGGGACTTGGAAAGCGCTATGGGGCCCACGAGGAAGGCGCCCGTGAGAAACTCCACCGAACGGAGGTCCGAGGTGAAGGCTAGCTGGGCTATGTTCACGAGCGCGATGGAGATGCCGAATGTCAGGAGAAGCGAGGAAAGCTCCGGCGCGTCAACGACACGGGTCACAAGCGTCCGCTGGAGCAGCAGCCCGAGAAGAAACATCAGCGGCATCGAGGCGAGCAGCGACAGGTACGGGTTGACGCCGAGGAGATGGAACCACCAAAAGGTCGTGTAGGCCCCCAGCATCAGAATCGTGCCGTGGGCAATGTTGATGACGCGCATGACCCCGAAGATGAGCGCCAGGCCCAAAGCCACCAAAGAGTAGAGCGCGCCGGCCAGGAGACCGGAGATGACGACTTGGCCGACCATAGCTGGGGTGATGGTGACGCTCATGGGTAGTCCAGAAAGCAGAGGCGCCCGTCGGGGGATCCGACGGGCGCCGGTCGCTTCGAGTCTCAGCAGCTCAATCGCCTATCGCTGGCTCCACTGAGGCGTCGGGAAGCGCGCCTTGCCTCCTGCCAGCTCATCAGGCCATACGATCACCTTCTTGCCGTTCTGCCACTGAAACATGACCATCTTGTGGGAAATCTGGAAGCCTCCCTCGTCGACCTTGAACCCGCCGTACACCGTGGTGGTGTCCAGCTTTGCTATCTCGGCCCGAATCTTCTCACCGTCCAGCGAGCGTGCCCGCTTGATCGCTTCCACAAGGATCTGACAGCCGGCGTAGCCCCCGGCGGAGTGATAAGATAGATCCGCGCCGGAAAACTCCTTCTTATAGGATTCGGTGAACTCTTTGGCCCCCGGGTACGGTAGCTCCGGCTCCCACTGGGTCGCGCCGTAGACAAACTCCGCATTCTTCCCCAGGAGCTCATAGAACTTGGGCAGGTCCCCGCCAACTGTTACTCCGTACATCTTGGGGTTCACGTTCAATTCCTTCATCTGGCGGGTGATGGCCACCGCATCGTCAAAGTAGGTGGCCGCTCCAAACACATCGGGGCTAGCCGCCCGAACCTTGGTCAGGATCGCGGAGAAGTCGGTGTTTCCCTTCGGATAGCCCTCAACGAACACAACCTGGAGCCCCTTTTTCTTGGCAAGATCAATAGTTCCCTGTACCGTCGCCTTGGGGAATAGTGTGTCCTCGTTGATGATGGCGACGCTCTTGAGGCCTCGTTTGGCGGCCATGTCGATCAGACCTTCCAGGTACACCTCGGCGGCGGACTGCACCATGAAGATGAACTTCCGCCCTTTTCTAAAGATCGCAGTGGTGGAGGCCATGGGCGCCACCATCGGCATCTTGTATCTCTCGTTTACGTTGGCGACAGCCTCGGTGATAGCCGAGGAGTAGGGGCCCATAATCGCGTCTACCTTGTCCTGGGTGATCAGCCTCTCGTAGAGGCGGACTCCGGTGGCGGGCAGGGACTGATCATCGTAAAGGACAAATTCGACCTTTCGCCCCAGGACGCCGCCCTTTTCGTTCGCGTGTTTGGTGCACAACTGGTAGCCCCGGTGCTGGTTCTGCCCGAGCGCTGCATAGCTGCCCGTTAGCGAGAGCGAAGCGCCGATCTTGATTGGCGCTTGGGCAAAGACCGGCTGCCAGGGAAAAAGCACCAGGCTGAGGCAAAGCAACAGGATCCATTGATTAGCGGTCCCTAGTTGTTTGGCAGTCTTCATCTGGTACCTCCCTGTTAAGTTAAAAGGAGAAATGGACGACAGACATTATGCGTCTAGGTTCCAACGGGGTCTGATACTTAGTAGATTCGACTTATGGTGTCAACAGGGGAAATCACCACGTTTAGTATCGCCTTAAAACCGCTACGGTAGATCCCCACCCGCCGGATTCGGGCGGGGCGTCTTTGAAGGATATGACCTGGGGATGTTTCTCCAGGATCGAGCGGATCACGCGGCGCTGAACCCCCTTGCCCCGGCCGTGGATCAAGCGGACTTCGTAGATGCCGGCGCGCCCGCACTGCTCCAGGTATTCCTCCACCACGCTGGGTATCTCTTTGGGGGAAAAGGCGTGCAGATCGATCGAGTCTTCTATGGGGAGGATAACGGGCTCGCCAAAAGGCGACTCCGGGACTTTCATTTGATCGCGATTTCGACGGCTTGAGCCGCGTTCGCCAAGGCGCTGGCGCGCTTGCGCTGCCAGAAATAGACAGCGGCAAAAAGGGCTAGGGCGGCGATTTCCGTGCCGAGGATCGGAACAAAGGCGAGAAAGGAGGCGAAGGCGAGAATCAGCCACTCCACCAGAGTGGTCTTCACGTAGAAGTACGCAGTGCCGACGATGGAAAAAAGCACGGTGCCGAGCGTCGCCGAGAAGACGGCCCAGAGATTCTCGGTCGGCGTGCCGGTGAAGAGGATGTGGCTGTAGGCAAAGAGCAAGGGCATCACATAGATGATTTTGGCGAACCTGAAACAGCTCCAGCCGGTCTTCATGGGATCCGCTCCGGCGATGGCCGCGGCGGCAAACGGCCCCATGGCGATCGGGGGAGTGATGTTGGAGTCGAGGCTCAGCCAGAAGACAATGAGGTGGGCTGTAAGCAACGGCACACCCAGCTTGGCCAGCGCGGGGACCGCGACTACCGCTACGATGAGGTAAGTGGCTGTGATCGGAAGCGGCAGGCCGAGTATTAGCGTTGCAGCTGCGATCAAAAGGATGGTGAGAAAGAGGTTCTGACCGGCCAGTTCTACCAGGATGTAGGAGAACTTGATGGCGATGCCGGTCAAGGCCAGGACGCCGATGAGAACTCCCACAGCCCCGGTCAGGGCGGCGACGAATAAGCAGTCTTTGCCGCCGTTGACCAGGGCTTGCCAGATCTCGCGCCATCCCATGCGCGTTTCAGCGCGAAACCAGCTTATGACAATAGTGGCCACGATCCCATGTACGGCCGAGCCCTCCGGAGAGAAATCGGAAAAGAGCGAGACGATCAAGACAACAACGGGCGTGAACAGATACCAGTCACGCTTTAAGACGTCGCGGAGCCTGGGGATATCTTCTTTGTCGAGGCCGCGCAAGCCAAGCTTTCTCGATTCAAAGTAGACCATGATGCCGACGGATAGAAAATACAGGATGCCCGGAATAGCGGCGACCTTGATGATCTCCAAGTAGGGAATCGCCGTCATCTCGGCCATGATAAAGGCGCCAGCGCCCATGATCGGGGGCAGCACCATTCCGCCCGTTGAGGCGGCGCCTTCCACCGCCGCGGCGATATGGCGTGGAAAACCGGCCCGTATCATCAGAGGGATAGTCACGGCCCCCGTTGTTACCGTGTTTGCGATAGGGCTGCCGTTGATGGTGCCCAGCAGAGCGCTCGATATGACGGCGGCCTGCGCCGGCCCGCCCGCGATCCGTCCGAAGGCGGCCAGAGAAAGATCGATGAAAAATTTTGCCACGCCGGCCCGCTGCATGAAGGCGCCGAAAACGACAAAGGGGATGATGAAGGAGGCGACCACCTC
>JACPDC010000237.1 GCA_016184235.1 Deltaproteobacteria bacterium
GCGATACATCTGTGCTGCGTTCAGGGCGTATTTGCGGCAGACCTCCTCAAGAGGCACCCCGTTCTTCCACTCCTGCAGCACCGCCAGCTTCTGCTCGGCGGGCCACCGACGCTTCCGACTACGACCGTCCTGGACAGGCTTCATGGCTGCCTCCATAATCCCTCCTGACCAATTCTACCTGTCCAAATCCTAACTGGGGCACGCCAGCAAGGAGACGCTCGTAACTGTGTCGCCGACATACAGGCTTAAGTTTAGCTTGTTGGGCACAGTGCTAGACGCTCTCTTTGTTCGCTCACAGTACCGCAACGGTATGATCAATCTTCTCAGGAGACTCAAGTACCGCGTGGAGAGTCGATATGGGCCTGAGTCGCTTTAACCTAATTGGCGTTTTTTTGGGACCGAGAACGCATCTCATTTGGCCGGCTCCAGAAAGTGGATTACAAGAGGCAGGGAGAGCAGAGCCGCGGTGAGGTTGGAGCTAGTTCATTACCGGAAATCGTTGCCAAGCATAAGGTCGGGAGTTCGATCCTCCTCACCCGCTCCACTTAAAAGCCCCTGAACCCTCAGGGGCTTTTTTAATTTTAGGGTTGGACGGAGCCAGCCGGCTTATGCTAGAAGCGGGTTGGAATCATCTCCACCGGGAACGCTTCCTCTAAAACCGACGGTAGGGGAGGTAAGAGTCTATGGCTATTATCACTATATCGCGAGGCGCTTTTAGCGGCGGGCAAGCGCTGGCGGAGCGGGTGGGGAGGTGCTGGTCGAGGCGAGCCAGCGGTACGGCATCCCCGAGGCCAAGTTCATGGAGATCCTCGAGACGGTTCCACACTGGTGGGAGCGCTGGCAGGAGAGCCTGCGGCTCTACCGCATCGTGCTTCAGGCGGCCATGTGTGAAGTCGCGCAGGGCGGCAACCTGGTCTACCACGGTCACGCCGGCCAGGAGTTGTTCCCCGGCATAAGTCATGTGTTAAAAATCCATTTGACCGCGCCGCTGTCGTTCCGCGTCCAGCAGGTGCGCTCCCGCCAGGGGCTCGACGAGAGCGCCGCCCGGGAGTACATCGAACAGGTCGACAAGGCGCGCAGCCGGCGACTGCAGGCGATATTCGGCGCCGATTGGCGCGATCCCAGCCGCTATGACCTCGTGCTCAATGTCGCGCAGATGACGCTGGAGACGGCGGCGCACCTGGTAGTGGAGGCGGTGCGGCGGCAGGACTATCAACCCACTGCGGAGTCGGAGCAGGCGTTCCAGGACCTGACGATCAGCGCCCGGGTGCAGGCGGCGCTTATCATCTCGCCCCGGACGCGCAATCTTACCGTGAATGTCCGGGTGGAAAGAGGCGAGGTCTATGCCTCCGGGATACTCGCCCAATCGGACCTCGAGCAGGAGATCGCCCGGTTGATCGGCAGCACCCCTGGGGTAAAAAAGGTGATGACGGATTTCGAATCCCCGCCGATCGAATATATGTACCCCTGAGGATTTTTTTCGGATAGCCAAAAGACAACAGGCGTGAAAGGCAGGATAAAAAATGGCTGAGGACCTCGAGACGAAAACAACCCATTATGAATCGTGGATCCGGCAGGAAGGCGTTCCGGTAATAGAAGGTTACGGCGTCGATGTCGCCCAGGTGGCGCTGGGGCCCTGGCCGCGGCGCGGCGGACGGGGAGCCTTCGTGCAGCTTCGTGGAATGGAGGGCGTTACCGGCATGGAGGTGGTGGAAATCCCGCCCGGCAAGGCGCTGGAGCCGGACAGGCACCTCTACGAAAAGGTCTTCTATGTGGTGGAAGGGCTGGGATCCACGGAAGTCTGGCAGCAAGGGCAGAGCAAACGCTTTTTCGAATGGGGCCCGGGGAGCCTGTTCGCCCCGCCGCTCAACTGCTGGCACCGCTTGATCAACGGGGGCAGGCAGAGGGCGCTGCTGGCCGCCGTGACCAACGCCCCGATGATCATGGATCTGTTCCACAACTCCGATTTCATCTTTAACTGTCCCTACCAGTTCCAGGACCGGTACGCCGGCGAGGAAAATTATTTTGCCATCGGACAGAAACGCTATACCGTAGGGCGAGGCAACTACTGGGACACCAACTTCATAGCCGACGTCGCCACCGCCTCCATAGACTCCCACGAGTGGAAGGCGGCCGGTGGCGGGTTTACCGGTTTCGAGATCGCGGGCAATGTGCTGGTGGGCCATTTGGTGGAGTGGCCGGTGGGCAAGTATCATAAGGCCCACTATCACGGCGCCGGCGCGGTCCTGTTTATTCTGAAATCGGAAGGTTACACGATCATGTGGCCGAACGAGCTGGGAATCCACCCCTACCGGGATGGCCACGGAGATCAGGTCGTGCGGGTAGATTGGAAACCCGGCACGGCATTCGGCCCGCCCAGCGGCTGGTTTCACCAGCACTTCAATACCGGCAGGGAGCAGGCGCGCCAGCTTGCCCTCCGTAACGGGAGCAAGCGGCACAAGATGGGCTTCTATGTGGCGGCGCAAAAGCGGGACGGCGGGGTTTTTATCAGCATAAAGGACGGCGGCACGTTGATCGAGTACGAGGACGAGGATCCTGAGATCCGCCGGATCTACGAGGCGGAGATCCGCAAGAAGGGAGTGGCCCTGGATATGCCTCCGCTCGCGGCGCGGCGGGCCGGCTAAAGGAATTATTCGGCGGCCCCGCTAGGCGACCGGCCCGGTTCGATACCTCCTCATCCTCACGGTCAGCCAATTCCACTGGTCGGGGTAGCGGCGGATGAGCTTTTCCAGATAGCCGACCATATGGCGGGTATTGTTGGTAATGTCCGCCCCCAAGCTCCCGTTTCTTTCCATGGTGATTTCCGGCTCGATGACCAGCTCCAGCCCTCCCTGGTAATTCCGGATCAGATAGAGCGGCACCACCGCCGCGCCGGAGCGCAGGGCCAAGCTTACGGGTCCCCTAGGAGAGGGGACGCGCTGTCCGAAAAAGAGGGTCTGGACCTTTCCCTTCTTCAGGTTATCACCCAGGATAAAGACAATCTCGTTTCTTTTTAGGGCGCCGAGTATCTGCCTTACGGCAGGCCGCCTGGGACGGGACGGAATGGCCCGCTGATGGAGGCGCGGGGGAAGATAGTTGGAGACGATAGTTCTTATCCTCGGCTCCGATGGGATGCGAAATAAGGTGTGGAAGGAATACCCCTCCACACCTAGGCGTGACCCTACCAGAACAAAATTACCGATGTGGGCTCCAAGGGCTATGACGCCGTTTCCTTTTGCCAAAGCAGCGTCCAAATGCTCGATCCCCCGGACCGTCACGACCTTACGCACGTGATCCGGCTGGTTCAATTGAATGAAACAATCGACCAGGTTTTTGACGAAGTTCTCCTGGACTCCCTTGGCCAATCCCTTTTTCGCGGCCTCCGAGTAGGTTTCACCGAAGGCGGCGCGCAAATTTTTCATAATGCGTCTCCTGGGGACAAGAATAGCGATCAGGAGCTTGAAGGCTGGCGTCGCCGCGCGGCGAAATATTTTCGGCGGCAGAATTTTTATAATTCCGGAGAAAATCAGGAACACGAACTCTAAAGATCGGTACAAAAGCCAGTGATATGTTCTTTTAAGCTCCATGCATTGTAAACCCTTGGCTCTGTATCGACGGCCAGTTCAGTCCGAGAAAGTTCGGCCTTACTTTCGCTCGGCCTGGAATTCTTAGAAGGAAAAAACTCGTTCGTATTCTTGACATATAGATTGTTTCTATGTAAATAGTCAATACGTAAAGGAAGTAAGGGCTGGAGGCCACTCCTCCTTTTATGGAACAACCCTTTCTAAGAGCGACCGGTATCGTTAAGCGCTTCGGCAAGGTGCTGGCCGTCGACCACGTGGCCTTCGAGATCCACAAAGGAGAGGTGCTCACGCTTCTCGGCCCAAGCGGTTGCGGCAAGACGACGACGCTGAGAATCATCGCCGGCTTCGAAAGACCGGAGGCCGGCGAGGTGAGCGTGGAGGATCAGTCCATCGTCTGCGCGCAAAAGGGAATCTTCCTTGCCCCCGAAAAACGTGAAATGGGGATGGTCTTCCAATCCTACGCGATCTGGCCGCACATGAATGTCTTCGAAAACGTCTCCTATCCGCTGCGCCTGCGGCGGGCCAGGGAAAGCCTGGTCAAAGAGAAGGTGGCAAGCGTGCTGGAGCTGGTGGGGCTATCCGGGCTGGAAGAGCGCTCCGCCATGCTTCTGAGCGGCGGGCAGCAGCAGCGGGTGGCGCTGGCCCGGGCGCTCGTCTATTCGCCAAAGATCCTGCTGCTCGACGAGCCGCTGAGCAATCTCGACGCCAAGCTGCGCGAGCAGATGCGCGTGGAATTGAAGAACCTGCAGCGACGCCTTTCCATCACCGTCATCTTCGTCACCCACGACCAGATCGAGGCCATGACCCTGTCGGACCGGCTCGCGGTCATGCGGCAGGGCAGGATCGAGCAGATCGGCGCGCCGCAGGAGATCTACGAGCACCCCAGGACCCCGTTCGTGCAGGAATTCATCGGCCGGGTCATCTGGCTCGAGGGCAAGGTGGTGGAGAACGGCGGTCGGAGCGTCGTGGTCGGGCTCAACGGCGACGAGCGCGCCCATATCCGCTGTGAGGCGACGGACGGCAAGATGAGCCGCGGCGACGATGTGGTCATCGCCATTCGGCCCGAAGAGGTGAAGCTTTCCTTCGATACAGAAGGGGATGGCTTCAACCAGCTCCCCTGCCGGGTGGAAACCGCGGTTTTTCTCGGCGACAAATACGAATGCCATCTGCGCTACGGGGCCACGACGTTTACGCTCCCAACCTCCCGCGCCGAGCCGGTCTCCGCGGGGCAGAGGGTTTGTCTGAGGCTGTCGCCGGATTCCGTAAGAATTTGGCGCAAAGGCGGTCCGGCCAGTGAGCCGTGATCGACCCGTCGACGCGGCCCACGGCCGGAGGCCGTGGGCCCTTGCTCAGGATCGTCCTGAGCCAGCGAAGCGAGTCGAAGGACGACGCGCCGCCGTTGCCCGCTCATCCACAGCAGCCCTCGATGTCATGATTTGGGGAGGCCGATTATGAAAAACTTTGCCCGAGGCATCCTGCTGATCGCAGTCGCTCTGTGGCTCCAGCCGTTGCCCGCGGGGGCGCAATCCGACAAAGGCGATTGGCAGGCCGAATGGGAAAAGGTTCTACAGGGGGCCAAGAGAGAAGGCAAGGTCGTTGTCTCGGTTCCGGCGAGTACCGAGCTGAGAAAAAAGACCGAAGAGACATTTGCAACGCGCTTTCCGAACATCGATCTGGAGCTGGTCGTGGGACGCGGTTCGAGCAACATCAAAAAGATCGTAGCGGAAAAGAAGGCGGGCGTGCACTACTTCGACCTCCATGTCGGCGGCACCAACTCGATCATTACCGGCCTGCTGGCCGAAGGACTCCTGGAGCCGATCTCCCCGCTGATGATCCTGCCGGAGGTCAAAGACCCGAAACAGTGGTGGGGGGGGCATATATGGGCGGATACGGCGCGCCGGCACATCTACATGTTCCAGGCCTACATCACTGAAACGGTGTGGCGAAATACCGACCTTGTAAAGCCGGGAGAGATAGCGACGTACGACGATCTCTTGCGGCCCAAGTGGAAGGGAAGGATCGCGATCCTCGATCCCCGCACTCCCGGCTCGGGCGACTCCACGTGGGGTTTCCTCTGGTCCGTAAAGGGGGAAGAATATCTCACCAAGCTCGTCGCCCAGGATATGATCATCGGCCGCAATCAGCGCCAACTGGCAGAGACAGTGGCGAAAGGCAAGGCGGCACTGTCGATCGGTCTCTCTTATTATGTCTACCAGCCCTTCATCAAGGCCGGCCTGCCAGTCAAGCCGGTGGATCCGCCGAAGGAGGGGTTCTACGCCAGCTCGGGAAGCGGCAACCTCGCGGTCTTAAAAGAGATGCCCCATCCCAACGCCGCCAGGCTATTTCTCAACTGGCTTCTCTCGCGGGAGGGACAGGAGGTTTTCAGCAGGGCCATGGGGCAGACCACCCGCCGCTTCGATGTGGATACCAGCTGGGCAAAAGAGTATGGCCACACCTCGGCGAAGGAATCGCTTACCCCGGAGCGCTTTTTCGCGCTGGAAAATCAGTCCGAGGAAAAAATCGAAAAGGTGCGCAAGCCCGCGGCGGCGCTGGCGCGCAAGCTGCTCGATTGACGAATCTGCATTTCCTTGATGGAGACCCCATGAACAGATGGCTCAAGTTGACCGGATTTCTCTCGACGGCGCTGGTTATTGCGGCAGCGCCGGCCGGCGCTCAAACGGCGCGGCCGGCCTGGCAGGGGCAGTGGGAGAAAGCTGTCGAAGCCGCCAGGAAGGAGGGCAGGGTCGTCGTCTCCATCCCGGCGAGCGCCGAGCTGAGAAAGACAACGGAAGAGAGATTCAGGCAAAGATTTCCCGGCATCGAGATCGAGCTGGTGACGGGCCGGGGCGCCGCCATCGTGAGGAGAATCCAGGACGAGGCGAAGGCCGGCGTGCGCCACTTCGATATTCACGTCGGCGGCTCCTCCTCGGTGGTGAGCGGCCTGCTGGCCGAAGGCGCGCTCGAGCCCATCGAGCCTTCGCTCATCCTCCCCGAGGTGAAGGAGCTGAACAACTGGTGGGGCGGGCATATATGGGTGGATCGGGGGAAACGTTATATTTACACCTTTCAGGCCTACCTTACCGAGAGCATGTGGTACAACGCCAGCCTGGCCAAGCCCGACGAAGTCCGCTCCTACGACGATTTTCTCCATCCCAAGTGGAAAGGGAAGATCGGCTACCTGGATCCGCGCACGCCGGGGGCGGGAGATTCCAACTGGTCCTACATGTGGATGGCGAAAGGCGAGGACTATCTCAAAAAATTGGTCGGCCAGAATCTCTTTATCAGCCGCGACCAGCGATTGCTGGCGGACAATCTGGCCAAGGGAAAGATCGCGCTGGTGATCGGTTTGACCCATTATACGTTCCTGCCTTTTCTGCGGGCCGGCCTTCCCGTGAAGCCCCTGTCGTCACCTAAGGAAGGGACCTACGGCACCGGCGGAAGCGGCAATCTCACCATCGTCAAGAACCCGCCCCATGCCAACGCCACCAAGGTCTTCGTGAACTGGCTCCTGGGCAAGGAGGGGCAGGAGGTCTTCACCAAAGCGATGGGCCAGGCCACCCGCCGTCTCGATGTCGACACGAAGTGGCTCACGGATGTCGGCGTGCTCCCGGCGAAGGACCACCTGACGCTCAAGCAGTTTCTCGAGGCGGAAAACCAGTCCGAGGAAAAGCTCGAGAAGGTCCGGGAGCCCGCCCTGAAGATCGCCCATAAGCTCCTGGGTTAAACCCGAGAAGAGAACGACAGCGAGATCCAAAAGAGGAGAAGGCTCCGATGGGTGATTATTACAGCGATCTGCGCGGCTTTCTGGCGGATCTGGAAAAGCGCGGCCGGCTTTACCGTTGGAAGCGGCCGGTCAACAAAGACACTGAATTGATGCCGCTGATGCGGCTGCAGTACCGCGGCCTTGCCGATGAGGCGCGCAAGGTCTTCCTGTACGAGGAAGTTACCGACGCCAAAGGCGGCCGCTACGGCATGAAGGTAGTGACGGGCATGTACGGGGTGTCGCGCCAGGTGCTGGCGCTGGGAATGGGCTGCGCGGCGCCGGAGGAGATTTACGAGAAGTGGCGTCATGCGCTGGCGCATCTGCGCGCGCCGGTCATGGTGGATCGGGGGCCCGCGCAGGAGGAATCCATTGCCGGAGCTGAATTGAGCCGGAGCGGATTGACGCTGCTGCCGGCGCCGGTGGAGGAGCCGGGATTCAGCGGCGGGATCAGGGTGACGGCGCCGTTTATTACTCGCGACCCGGACAGCGGGGTGCGCAACGTCGGCATGTACAGTGGCCACTTTCTCGGGCCGGACCGGCTGCTCGCGGGCATCGCGCGCACGCATCATGCGATGCTTTATCATTATCCAAGCGCCCAGAAGCGCTCGCAGTCTCTGCCCGTGGCGATCGTCCTGGGCGCGCTGCCGGACATCGCCTATGTGGCCGCGGCCAATCTCCCCTATGGAGTGGACGAGCTTGAGGTTGCCGGAGGAATTCGCGGCCGTCCGGTCGAGATGGTGCGCTGCAAGACCATCCCGCTCGAGGTGCCCGCGGAGGCGGAGATCGTCATCGAAGGGGAGATCTCGACGGAGGAGATGGAGCCGGGCGAGCCGTTCAGCGATTACCCCGGTTATCTGATGGCCGAGCGCGGCCGGCGGCCGGTCGTTCACGTGAAGGCGATCACGCACCGGCGCGGCGCTCTCTTCAGCGCCATTCTGGTCGGCCTGCCGCCGAGCGAGTCGAACGGCATCTCGCGCACCTGCCGGGAGATGATGCTGTACAATTTCCTCAAGTACAGCTGCAATCTGCCCGAAGTGCTCGAGGTCTGCTGCCCGGAGATGGGAGGGGGCTGGAACTGGTGGGTGATCCGGATGCGCAAGACGCACCCGAGCAAGCCCTGGCAGGCGCTGCAGGCCGCATCCGGGATGGACCCGACGAACAAGGTGATCATCGTGGTGGATGAGGATATCGATCCCCAGGATCCGGAGATGGTGATGTGGGCGATGAGCTTCGCCATGCAGCCGCACCGCGACGTCAGGATCATTCAGGGGCGCGTGCCCCTGCTGGATCCCTCCGCCTATTCCCTGATGAACAACCCGGAGGAGCGTTTCTACCCGCCGCCGTCGGGCTGCTCCGGGATGCTGATCGACGCCACCCGCAAGGGGCCTTATCCGCCGGTGGGGCTGCCCAAGCGGCCGTTCATGGAACGGGCGCTGGAGATCTGGCAGAAGGAGGGTTTAGCGCCTGTGAAGCTGAGGACTCCGTGGCACGGATATCCGTTAGGGCTGTGGAAAGCCGGGGATGACGAGCTCGCCGACAAGGTGACCAGAGGGGAATATTTTCCGCAGTCGAACAAGAAGTCCGACCAGGGATAAGCCGATGAAGCGGGAGACGAGCTACGAGCTCTGGATGCGGCAAGAGGGCATCCCCATGGTAGAAGGCTATGGGCTGGAGAACGTGGAGGCGATTGCGCGCGGGCCCTGGGCGAGGACGGGGGGCAAGGGGGCCTTTATCCAGCTCAAGGGGATGGAAGGGTTCACCGGCATGTACGTCGGCGAGATCGCGCCGGGCGGCGCCCTCAATCCGGAGCGCCATCTCTACGAGGAGCTGATTTATATTCTCGACGGGGTCGGCTCGACCGAGGTCTGGTCCGGCGGGGCCGGCGGGCGCAAGCTCCATTTCGAGTGGCAGAAGGGCAGCCTGTTCGCCGTTCCCCTCAACAGCGGCCACCGGCTGATCAACGGCAGCCGCGAGCCGGCGCTCTTTCTGGCCGTCACCAGCGCGCCGGTGATGATGGACCTGCTGCATGACGCGGAATTCGTATTCGGCTGCGATTATGATTTCCACCGGAGATTCGACGGCCGTCCCGACTATTTCACGCCTTCCGCCAGGAGAGAGGAGCGCGGCGGCTTCATGGTGTGGGATTCCAACTTCATCGCCGACGCCGGAGGCGCGCTCGTCGACCCGTCGGAGGCGAAAGGGGCCGGGGTTCGAATCACGAGCTTCGACATGGGCGGGAGCACGCTGGTGGGCCATCTCGCCGAGTGGCCGGTCGGCCGCTATCACAAGGCCCACTTCCACCAGGGAGGAGCGATCCTGCTCATCTTGCGCTCCCGCGGTTACACGCTGATGTGGCCGCAAGAGGCGGGGATGAGGCCTTATAGGGCGGGGAGAGGCGAGACGGTGGTGCAGGTCGATTGGCAGGAGGGCAGCGTGGTCAGTCCTCCTACCGGATGGTTTCACCAGCACTTCAACACCGGCCGGGAGCCGGCGCGCCAGCTGGCGTTTCGCTACAGCGGGCAATCGGGAAACCCGCGAGGGCGGCACGCTGATCGAGTACGAAGACGAGGATCCGCAGATCCGCCGGGATTATGAGGCGGGGCTGAACAAAGAGGGAGTTGCCGTGCAGATGCCCGCCTTCAATTACAGAGAGGATTAGAGATGAGAAAGTCAGCATATCTCTTCAGTGCCGGCCTGATCGGAGCCTTCTTTGTCCTGCCGCTTTCCATTCGCGCGGCTCAAGCGCCGAGGAGTTCCTGGCAGGCGGAATGGGATAAAGCGGTCGAGGGGGCCAAAAAAGAGGGCAGGGTGGTTGTCTCCGTGCCGGCCAGCGCTGAAGTGCGCAAGGGGCTGGAAGAGGGGTTCAAGAAACGGTTCGGCCTCGAGGTGGAAACGGTCGCCGGCCGGGGCGCGGCGGTCGTGCGGAAGATCGTGGAAGAATCGCGCGCCGGCGTGCGCTATTTCGATCTGCACATCGGCGGCAGCGAATCGATCGTCACGGGATTTCTCCCCGAGAATATTCTGCAGCCGGTCGAGCCGTGGTTGATCCTGCCGGAGGTCAAGGAAGCGAAAAACTGGTGGGGCGGCCACATCTGGGTGGACAACGCCAGGCGCTATGTCTACTCCTGTTTTGCCTACCAGACCGTGACGCTCTGGCACAATTCGGATCTGATGAAGGCTGAGGAGGTCCGCTCGTTCGATGATTTTCTCAACCCGAAGTTGAAGGGAAAGATCGGATGGCTCGATCCGAGGACGCCCGGCTCCGGCGCCTCGATGTGGACCTATCTGATGCACATCAAAGGGGAAGAGTATCTCAAGCGGCTCGCCGGGCAAAAGCTGGCCTTAAGCCGGGACCAGCGGGTGCTGGCGGAGATCCTGGCCAAGGGAAAAGTCGCCCTGGTGGCCGGGCTGACCTATTACTCGCTCTCTCCGTTCCTCAAGGCCGGCCTGCCGGTCAAGCCGCTCCCGACTCCCCGTGAAGGGCTCTACGCGAGCGGGGGGAGCGGTCACCTCACGATCATGAAAAACCCGCCGCATGCCAACGGGACGAAAGTGTTCGTCAACTGGCTCCTGAGCAAGGAAGGCCAGGAGATATTCTCGAAGGCGATCGGGCAGGGAACCCGCCGTCTCGATGTCGATACCAAGTGGCTGCAGGAGTTCGGCGTCCTGGCTGCGAAGGACGGGCTGACATTGGAGCAGTATTACAGGCTGGAGAATCAGTCCGAGGAAAAAGTTCACAGGCTGCGCGAGCCGGGGGCGGCCCTGGCGCGCAAGCTTCTCGACTAGAGAAAGGGTCTGGCGGAGGCGAGACAGTGTTGAAGAATTTGTTTTTCGTTGTCGCCGCCCTGCTCTCGAGCGGCTTTTTCTCTCCGGGCCCGGCGCAGCCCGCGCAATCGGGTGGAGCGGTGGAGTGGGAAAAGATTGTCGAGGCGGCCAGAAAAGAAGGGAAGGTTGTTGCTTCCATTCCGCCGAGCGCCCAGGTGCGCAAGGGGCTGGAAGAAGCCTTTGCCAAGCGCTTCGGCATCGTCATGGAATCGGTCCCTGCGCGCGGCAGCACGGTTATCCGGAGAATCGTGGAGGAGTCGAAGGCCGGCGTTCGCTACTTCGACGCTCACGTAGGCGGCACAGAGTCGGTGGTCAAAGGGCTTCTCCCCGAGAATGTTCTGGATGCGGTGGAGCCGTGGTTTCTTTTGCCCGAGGTCAAAGATCAGAAAAACTGGTGGGGAGGCCACATCTGGATCGATCGGGGCAAGCGTTACATCTACGGTTTTTCCGCCTATCAGACCGCGAGCCTCTGGTACAATTCGACTCTGGTGAAGCCGGAAGAGGTGCGCTCCTTTGACGATCTGTTGGACGCCAGATGGAAGGGCAGGATCGGTTTGAGCGACCCGCGGACCCCCGGCTCCGGCGCCTC
>JACPDC010000238.1 GCA_016184235.1 Deltaproteobacteria bacterium
CAGCCGCGCTGGCTCGAGCCGTGCCATCTCTACGATAAACTGGGCTCCCGATTGTTCGAGCGGATTTGCGAGCTTCCCGAGTATTATCTGACCCGCACGGAGAACTCCATCCTCAGAGAAAAAAGCGGCTCGGTCATCGCCCAGGCGCCGGTGAAGTGCATCGTCGAGCTGGGGGCGGGCTCCGCAAAAAAAACCATGCACCTATTGCGCGCGCAGCTCCGCCAGCGAAAGCAGGGCATCTTTGCCCCCATCGATGTGAGCCTCGCCGGCTTGAGGGCCTCCAGGGACGCCGTCAAGAAACAGCTTCCGGGGTTCAAGTTTCAGGGACTGCACGGCCGCTACGAGGAAGGAGTCGCCGGCATCGATAGAACGCTGCCGACGCTTTTCATCTTTTTGGGAAGCAGCGTGGGAAACTTCAACCGCTCCGAATTCGTCCGCTTCTTCAGCTTTCTCGCCGGGTCGATGGGCGCCAGGGATTTTTTTCTCCTTGGCGTCGACCGGATCAAAGAAACGGAGATTCTGGAGCGGGCCTATGACGACCCGCAGGGAGTCACTGCCGCATTCATCCTCAACGTCTTTCAAAACATCAACCGGCTCATGCGGAGCAACTTCGATGCCGGCAGGATGCGTTATCATTCCCGGTACAACCCGGAATGGCAGCAGGTGGAGATGTACGCGGTTTCGACCGCGACGCAGGAGATTCGCATCCCCGTCCACTCGGCGTCTTTCGTCTGGAAAGAAAACGAGCGCATTCTGGTCGAGATCAGCCGGAAGTTCGAGCCCTCCCGGCTGCAGGAGCAGCTCCGGCTTTTCGGCCTGGAGCCGCTCGCCCATTTTACCGATCCAAAAGAGTGGTTCTCGCTGCTGCTGTTTCGCAAGTCCTCGTTGCCGTAGACCGACGCCCATGCCGCCTCATCTATTCGCGCTCCTGTCGGCAATCGGCTTCGGCCTGGCGAACGTCAGCGTAAAACAGGGGCTCGCCTATTCCACTCCCGGCACCGCCACGCTCATCTCGCTCATCGCCCACACGATTCTTTTATGGTCTGCCGTGCTCGCCAGAGGAGCGATTCCCCCGGTCGAATTCGCCGCCGTCGCCGCGATCACGCTTACCGGCCTCCTGCAGCCCGTGATGCGCCTGTGCAATTACATAGGAATAGAAAAGGTGGGCCCTTCGCGCGCGGTCACGCTGCGCAACAGCTTTCCGATTCTCAGCGTGTTTCTCGGCGTCGTTGTCCTTGGCGAAGAGCTGAGCGCCCTGGGGGCTGTGGGCACCCTGCTCGTCGTCACGGGCATCATTCTCACGACGTGGAAATTGGAAGGTCGAATCGTCAACTTTCGCAAGCGCTACCTCTTCTTTCCCCTGGCAACGGCTGTAGTTACGGCCGTTGCCCATCCGCTCAGGCGCTACGCCTTGACGGTCTCCGACGAACCGCTCTTCCTGACCGCCCTGGTCGGCCCCGTCTCTCTCGCCGCCTTCATCGTCTATCTCGCCTCGCCGGTGAGCAAAGAGAAGCCTCTCTGGCATAGAAAGGCGCTCTGGCCTTTTATCATAGGCGGGATCTGCGAAACGCTCGGCATCCTCTCGATGCTGGCCGCGTTCTCCTCCGGCCCCGTGGTCCTGGTATCGCCGATATCGGCGACCGCGCCGATCTGGACCATGCTCTTCGCGGCGGTCTTGTTCAGAGATCTGGAGCGGCTCGGCACTTCCGCTGTCATCGGCACCTTCTGCGTCGTGGCCGGCGTCATCGCCCTTTCGTTCGTGCATTAATGGCTTTGCCTAACGGGCGAAACGTCTGATAGTGTGAGTTCAAGGAGGTTTAGACCTATGCTGGGAACAAAGATCTATTGTGTCGCCTTTGCATTACTTTTCGCGCTGCTATCTGCTTGCGGGCAGAAAGACGAGGGCAAATCGCAGGCGGAAAAGAGCAAGGTGGAAGAGGCGGTCAAAGAGGCCGTGACCAAGGAGTTCAAGATGTACGAGGGGGCCAAGGCGGCCCTGGAAAAGGCCGACAAAGAGTCCAAGGAAAGAGTGGCGAAAGAGGCCGCCAAGTAAGTCAGACAGGGAAGGACCCTCCATTGTTCCGGTTAGATATGGAACGACGGAAACTCGGCAAGACAGACATGGAGGTGAGCTTGCTCGGCTTCGGCGGCTCCGAGATCGGCTACCAGGGTATCGCGGCAGCCGTGGTTTATAAGATCCTCAACACCGGACTCGATGCCGGGCTCAACGTCATCGATACGGCAGAATGCTACGCGAACAGCGAGGAGCTCATCGGGCAGGCAGTGGCGGCGCGGCGCAAGGAATACTATCTGTTTACCAAGTGCGGCCATTTCACAGGCTGGGGCCAACCGGATTGGCGGCCCTCGTCGCTACTCAAAAGCATCGAGCGGAGCCTCAAGCGTCTGAGAACCGACTACCTCGACTTAGTCCAACTCCATAGCTGCGGGGAGGACGAGCTACGCAGAGGCGAAGTGATCGAAGCCCTAAAGCGCGCCCGCGAGCGCGGCTATACCCGGTACATCGGTTACAGCGGAGATAGTCGAGCCGCCCTTTACGCCATCCAATGCGGCGAGTTCGAAACCTTGCAGACCTCTGTCAGCATCGCCGATCAAGAAGCGCTTGAGCTAACCCTGCCGCCGGCCAGAGAACGAAATATCGGCGTAATCGCCAAGCGGCCCATTGCCAATGCCATCCGGCGATAGGAGGCCCGCGGATTCCTATGCCCACCCCTATTGGGAACGGCTGCGAAAACTAAACTACGATGTCCTCCGGGGCGAGCTGAATGAGACGATCGCCATCGCCCTGCGCTTCACCCTGACCGCGCCCGGCGTTCACACGGCCATCGTCGGCACGACAAAACCGGAAAGAATTAAGGAGAACGTTGCTATTCTAGAGGCAGGCCCTTTGCCAAATGATCTCTTCGAAAAAATCCGCTCCCGCTGGCGTGAGGTCGCAGAGAGTACGTGGACAGGGGAAACGTAGTTCCCAGGCTGGTCAAAAAGGCTTCGACCTGAGCTCAGCCGAACGGTTCCAGATGCGAGGCGCGCGTCGTTGTTCGTGTTCGTGGCTCGTGTTCGTACGAGCACGAAGACCGAGCACGAGCACGGCCTGTTAGTGCATGATGGCGCCGCCTTCGACGACGAGCAGCTGGCCGGTCACGAAGTCGCTGTCGGAGCTGGCCAGGAAAAGCGCGGTGCCGACGATATCCTCGGGGACCTCGACCCGGCTGAAGGCCCGCTTCTCGATACCCCCCTCGCGCCGCTTGCGCACCTCGTCGGTCACCACCTCTTCGCTCATGGTCGATCCCGGCGTCATGCAGTTGACATTGATGCCCCAGGCGCCGAGCTGCCGCGCCATGACCCGCGTCAGCGCGACCACCCCACCCTTGGAAGTGGTGTAGTGAGGCATGTTGCCCGTGCCGTTGAAAAAGGTGCCCGAGGCGATGTTGATGATCTTGCCGGACTTCTGCCGCTTCATCACCGGAATGACCGCGCGGCAGCAGAGAAAAACCCCTTTGAGATTGACCTCCAGGACCCGGTCCCATTCTTCGATGGCCAGCTCCTCGACCGCCCCCTTCCATAGATGCTGCGTGACATAGATCGCCGCGTTGTTGAGCAAGACGTCGATGTGGCCGAAGCGATCCACGGTCTCGCGCACCAGTCCCTCCACGCTCGCGGCGCTCGTGACATCCGTGGCGCGCGCCCAGCCGGAAAGGCCGGAATCGCACAGCGCCTTGGCCACTCCGTCTCCCGCCTTTTCGTCGATGTCGGCGATGACCACCCGCGCCCGCTCCTGGGCGAACCTGCGGGCGTAGGCCTTGCCGATCCCATGGCCCGCTCCGGTAATCACCGTTACCTTATCTTTTAACCGCATGGTCACTCCTCCACTGTTTTTGCAAATTCACGATTTCCGGATGATGAGCCCTTGCGCCGGGTAAGCCAGCTCCATAGTTAAGGTCGCAGCGTAGCACACTTATCGGGCGCAGCGGAAGCCGATGTTGTGGTGGCCGGAGCGGAAGTTGCGCGAGAGGTTGCGGCCGCGCTGCGTCGTGGTGATCTCCTCGGCCGGTGAATCATGTCCGCCTCCCCTGGTGCCGCGCACGGGGCCGGGAGTTAAATCCTCGCGGCCGTCTCCGGGATTATAAGGATATGGCATGTAGGCGCTGCTGACCCACTCCCAGCCGTTGCCCGCCATATCCAAGACACCGTAAGGGCTTCCCCCTTTGGAAAAACTATCCACGGGCGCGGTCTGGTTGTACCGCGCATTGAATTGCGCCCTGCTCTTGTCGGGACGACTGTTCCCCCAGGGATACTTGCGGCCATCCGTGCCGCGCGCCGCCTTTTCCCATTCGGCCTCTGTCGGCAGACGCTTGCCGGCCCAGGCGCAGTAGTCGCGCGCCCCGGCCCATGAGACTTCGACGACAGGATGATTTTCAAACCCAGGATCGGCAGCCCACTTTTCTCCCCTCTTATGGATCCGCGCGTCGTTGTCGTCAGAATCAAAGAGCCTCTCCCCTTTGGAATTCACCGGTCCTACTGCGTCGAGGAAGGCGGCGAAGTCCGCATGGGTGACCGGAAGTTTGTCGATGGAAAAAGCTTGAAGCTCTACCTTGTGCGCCGGCTTCTCGTCCACGGGGCCGATGTCGCTACCCATAGTAAACGGCCCGGCGGGAATCTGGACCATCCCTACTGTCGCTGTTTGGGCATAAAGCGAGGAGAGAATTGCAAAAAATATCAAAAGTAAAAGGGCGGGCCGCAGGATCAATGTTTGGCCACCATGAGCTTCATCGGCTGGAGAGTGCGCGTAAATGGATTTAGGACGAGTCCGAGGATCTCAAGGGTAACTGCTCCAAGCAGCGCTTGATCTTCTCTCTCTCCGAGAATGACAGGCGTATGCGCTTCCAGACCATTGTAACGGAGCAGACATTCGGACACTTTCCTAGGAAGCTCGGTGCCATCGGCAAGCGTGAACGTGAGTTCGCGCTTGGGTCGCAGCCCGATGCCTTTCCATACCTTCTCAGGCAGGACGGTATAGGACGCCCCGCTGTCCACTAAAAAGCGCAGGGTGCGCTTGCGGCCCCTGGTGCCGGCTACCGCAGCCTGGATGAAGGTGAGCCCCATGACTTCTTTTACTGCGAAGGCGGCGGTAAGTCAAAGCGAGATAAACACGTAAAACTTGCCACCTTCCCTTCTGTGTGCAAGACTCGCAAGCAATGTCTGGGCAGACTAGGTTTCAGCGCCGGGGAATCGTCGAGGGGTTTTTCGGCCCGCCCTGGAGCATGGCCCACCGCGCGGCGATTTTTGAATTTGGCGCGCGGCGCGGCATGAACACTTATCTCTACGCGCCTAAAGACGACCCTTATCACCGCGAGCGTTGGAAAGAGCCCTATCCGGCAAGAGAATGGGAAGAATTGCTGAAGCTGATCCACGCGGCACAAAAGCGCCGGATCGACTTCGTCTATGGGTTTCATCCGGGAAAGGGACTCTGCTTTTCCAGCGAGGAACCGCTCCGTATCCTGCTTACCAAAGCAGAGCGCTTCCACGACGCGGGCGTTAGGACCTTCGCTGTCCTGTTTGACGACATACCGTCACGGCTGGAGCACGAAGCGGATCAGGCAGAGTTCGATGGCAGCCTGGCCAAAGCAGAAGCCATCTGGCTTCGGAAAATCCTGGATCGGCAGCCGGCAACCTGGCGCGAAGTCGAATGGTGGATCTGCCCTTCCTATTATACGGAGGACCCGTTACTCGCCCGCATGTTCGGCGCCTTCGAGCCCCGCTTTCTCGAGACGCTCTCCGAAAACCTGCCTGAGTCCGTCGCCTGCTTCTGGACCGGACCAAAGGTGGTCCCAAAGACAATTACGCTCGCGCACGTGCGCAAAGTTGTTAAGCAGCTGAAGCATCGCCTGATCCTCTGGGACAATTACCCGGTCAACGATCTCTCCATGGGCAAGGAGCTGCATTTAAGCCCGCTTGCGGGAAGAGACCCGCGCCTGCCCGAAGCGGTTTACGGCTATCTCAACAATCCCCTGCTCCAGGAGAATCTCAGCTTCATCCCGCTCGCCACCTGCTTCGACTATGCGGCAAACCCGGCCCGCTACGACTCCGAGGAGAGCTGGCGGCGTGTTATTATGGAGATATTCGGACGCGAAGCGTTAAACCACTGGCGTGCCCTTCGGAGATACTGCGAGCGCGTCAACCGAGCAAAGGATAAGGAGAAACCTCTCCCCTTATCCGCAAAAGAGCGCCCGGCTCTCGTTGCGGCGCGCCGCTATGTGCTGGAGCATCAACGTCGACGTTGGGTCACGGAAATTCGGCCCTGGCTCGAACTGCTAGAAAAGAGCTTGACGCGGAAAACAGACTGAGGCAGAATCCGCCCTTCGGCGGCACCTAAACAAATCGAAAGGAGTAGCTGTCATGTTCGCACAGATGAAGCATATGGCTATCGTGAGCGAGAATTACGCCCTGTTGGGCAGGTTCTACGAGGCGGCCTTTAAGATGAAGACTTCCGAAAGGGCGAGGCCGGAAAGCGCGGTGGTCGTCGGCGACGGCTACGTGGGCATGAATATCAACCCGCGCAGAGCGGGCCGGCAGGCCGGCTTCGACCACTTCGGCTTCGAGGTGGCCGATGTCGATACGGTCTTCTCCCGGCTGAAGACGAAATACCCTTCCATCAATGTGCTCAAGAGGCCCAGCAACAGGCCCTTCGCGGGGTTGAGCATGCACGACCCTGCGGGAAATGTGTTCGACCTGTCGCAGCGGGGGATGGAAAACAGAACCGACGTCTATGAGGACGGCGATTGGAAACAGGAGCGCTCCATCCACCACTTCGCCCTGAGAACTGTCATACCGGAGAGTGTCGCCCAATTTTACGTGGATGTCTTCGAGCTTACGCCTCTGGAAAAGCCCGCCGGCGATCCCGGTTTCTACCTCACGGACGGGAAAGTGACTCTCATCGTCATGCCGTGGAACATCAACGATTATCTCGGCTCCGGCATCGAAAGGCCGGCCCTGGACCATATCGGATTCAAGGTCGAGAGCGTGGAAGCCTTCAAGAAGGATCTCCAGACGTTAGTGGGACGCAACCCCAGCCTCTCTCCCAGCCCGGTGGGCAGCGGCCCCGAAGGCGCAGCCCGGCTCAAGCTCTTTCAGAAATGCCCTTACGGCAAGCACCAGCTGGCCGATCCGGACGGCGTGCTGATCGATGTGTCAGATTGAAGGTTCCGTCGAAACATGGCTGAGAAGTTTGTTCAGGTCGACGGTCTGAAAATACGCTATCTGGAGGAAGGCACCGGGCCCGAGGCCCTGCTTCTTCACGGCGCCTCCCTCGGCTCCTCGGCGGACGTCTGGGAGCGCAATCTTGTTCCATTGGCAAGCTACGGCTTGAAGGTGATCGCCTACGACCAGCCCGGATTCGGCGGCAGCGACGATCCCACAGATTACTCCGTCGCCTACCGGCGCGGTTTCATTCTCAAGCTGATGGACGCCCTCGGAATCCGCAAGGCCCACCTGGTCGGCCACTCCCAGGCCGGCGGTATGGCGGTGGGTCTGGCATTCGACCGGCCGGAAAGAGTCTCGAGGATCGTTATCCTGGGAAGCGGCAGCCTTCTGCCCCCGCTGGGAAGCGCCAAACAGGGGGGCGCCAGGGAGGGCGAAGAGGGAACGGCGACGGAACCGACTATAAAGGATACTCGAGCCCTCTTGGAGCACAACCTTTTCAACCACTCGCTTATTACCGCCGCCGAGCTCGAAAGGCGCCACCAGGTGAGCGTCGGGAAAAACTTTCAGGCCTTTTTGGAGCGAAGCAGGGCGGCGCAGCAAGGCGGTGGCGGGGCCGGCAAGCAAAGCGTCCCGCTGTGGCAGCGCCTGGATCAGATCCCGGTCCCGGTGCTCTTCATCTACGGCAAGCAGGACCGCGGCTCGGCGGCGGAAAGGGCCGGCGTGGCCAAGCAGCGCTATCCCCGTCTCAACATCCACGTGATCGACCGCTGTAAACATCTCGTCCAGTGGGACGCCGCCTCCGACTTCGAGACCCTCTGCGGAAGATTCCTCACGTCGTAAATCCCTTCGCTCCGGTGCCTCGTCGGCGGGAGGCTGATTGCTGACACAAGTACGCTCCTCGGGGACGACTCTTCCGAGCGCAGTAATCCTTCTGCAGAGAGTCCTCGGGAAACGCGCTCTCGGCTGCGGCCGATGGACCTGTGTTTAAACCGAACCTTTTCGTCTCTACGTCCGCAGCCTCACTCGCGCGCCCCTCGGCCTCTCCCCTGAGAGTAAGAGGGCTTGCCGAGCGAGCCGAAAGCACCGAGACTAAACAGTTCAAAGAGCCCACGGGCCTATTGCTTTCGGGGAGCGAGGTGAGTCCTCGAACGAACCTTCCAGCCGACGAGACGGTGAGCCAAGAGGATAGGAAGGTCCCAAACATCTGTATTGCATCGCGGCCGGAAGGCTCTCTTCCCCGAGACTCGGTTGGGCCGCAGCCGAAGGCGCGTTCCTCGAGGGACCACATTTTTTCACCGAGACCTCCCTTCTCTCCTTGCTACGGAACTTCGAGTGGAGTAAAAAATAATCTTAAAGGTGATTTGATGGAAGCCGGAGAATTTACCTCTTCTCAGCTCGCCGAACTCCTCCGGGACGCGCGCGCCAGAACGCTTGCCTTGGTCGCCGACCTGAGCGACGAGCAGATGATCGGCCCGCGGCTGCCGATCGTGAACCCGCCGCTCTGGGAGATCGGCCACGTGGCATGGACCCAGGAATTCTGGCTCCTGCGCCATCTGGGCAAGCGCGGGCCCCTGCTCGAGGGCGGGGACGCCCTGTACAATTCCACCGAGGTGGCGCACGACACCCGCTGGGATCTCTCTCTCCTTTCCAGGGAAAAAACCTTGGACTACATGCAGACGATCCTGGATAAAGCAGTCGAATTCCTGTACAGCAGGAAATCCGACAAAGAGACCGCCTATTTTCCATGGCTCGTGATCTTTCATGAAGACATGCACGACGAGGCGATCGCCTACACGCGGCAAACCCTGGGATACCCGCCGCCGCGATGGCGCGTCCCGTCCCGCCCGAATCCCGATACGGGAGGCGGACCCCTGAGAGGCGATGCCGAGATCCCGGGCGGCAGCTTCCTGCTGGGGGCGAAGCCCGACTTCCCTTTTGTCTTCGACAATGAGAAATGGGCGCATGGGGTTCAAGTAAAGCCTTTCCGCATCGCCCGCGCGCCCGTTACCAACGCCGAGTTTGCCGCCTTCGTCGATGACCGCGGGTATCGAAGAGCGGAGCTCTGGAGCGAAGCGGGATGGCGCTGGCTCCAGTCCGGCGGCTCGCCGGCGCTCGAGGCGTCGTTCGCGAAATTTTTCAACAAGAATCAGAAGCACAGCTCAAACTCCTCGCCACGAGACATCGAGCACCCGGTCTACTGGCAGCGCGGCGTCCATGGCCGCTGGCGCCGGCGCGTGTTCGACGCCCTGGTGCCGCAGCAAGAGCATCTGCCCGTTCTCCATGTGAACTGGTACGAGGCCGAGGCCTACTGCAACTGGGCCGGGCGGCGGCTGCCGACGGAGACGGAATGGGAGATGGCGGCCTCTTGCGAGCCGGACGCCGGCGGCCGGGGGATCGGTCAGCGCAAACGGCTCTTTCCATGGGGCGATGAGCCGCCCACGGCCGAGAGGGCCAACCTCGACTGGCGCTTCACGGGCTGCTTGGAAGTCGGCGCCCTGCCCGCCGGGGACAGCGCCTTTGGCTGCCGCCAGATGATCGGCAACGTCTGGGAATGGACCGCCAGCGATTTCCGGCCTTACCCGGGCTTCGTCGCCGATCCTTACAAAGAATACTCCCGGCCGTGGTTCGGGACGCACAAGGTCCTGCGCGGCGGCTGCTGGGCCACGCGCTCCCGGCTCATTCGCAATACCTGGCGTAACTTTTACACCCCGGACAGACGCGACGTGTGGGCAGGCTTTCGCACCTGCGCAAAGTAGCATCTCATGAGAATCGAATTGATCACCCCGGCATTGGCCGGCGCCAGAAACGGAAACAGCATCACCGCCCTGCGCTGGGCGCGGCTATTAAAACAGATGGGACATAAGGTCTTCATGGAAAAAGCTTATGGCGGCGGGAGTTACGACCTGATGATCGCCCTGCACGCCCGGCGCAGCTTCGAATCGATCCGCCGCTTTAAAGAGGCGCATCCGCGCCGGCCCCTTATCGTCGTCCTGACCGGGACCGACCTTTACCGCGACATACGGATAGACTCCGAGGCGCGCGAGTCGCTCGAGCTCGCCACCCGGCTCATCGTTCTGCAATCGATGGGCATCGAGGAGCTGCCGCGGCGGCTGCGCGCAAAAACCCGCGTCATCTATCAGTCGGCGGGGCGGGTCGACGGGCGAGGCTCCCCGGCGGCCGGCGCTCTTTTCAAGGTCTGTGTCATCTCCCACCTGCGGCCGGAAAAGGATCCGCTGCGCACGGCGATGGCGGCCAGACAGCTGCCGGCATCGTCGCGCGTGCGCGTCCTGCACATAGGCCGCCCGCTGACCGGTGAGATGAATAAACGGCTGCGCGCCGAGGCCGCGCGCAACCCCCGCCTTCATTGGCTGGGAGAACTGCCTCATTGGAAGACGCGACGGGTATTGGCCAACTCCCATCTGTTGTCCGTGACCTCTCGGATGGAGGGAAGCTCCAATGCCTTATCCGAGGCGATCGCCTCCTCCGTGCCTGTCGTGGCTTCTCGAATCCCCGGACTCATCGGCACTTTGGGGAAAAACTACCCGGGTTATTTCCCCGCGGGGGAAACCCGGGCCCTGGCCCGGCTCCTGCGACGAGCGGAATCCGACCCGCGCTTTTATCGTAGCCTGAAAGCCCATTGCGCTCGCCTGCGGCCTCTGGTCGACCCTAAAAGCGAGCGCGCCGCGTGGCAGCAATTGCTCGCCGAACTCAAGTAAAAAGGCAAAAGTAAAAAATCCGCGCCGCTCACCCTTTTGACTTTTGACTTTTTACTTCGTCGTGGATCCACCGCTTCACCCACGGGAGCAGCGCATAGGCGGGCAGGGACAGCAAAAAGGTGAAGGCGAAATAATTTCCGTAACCGAGCCGTTCCGCCCCCAGACCGCTCACCCCGCCCACCAATCGTCCCGCCAGCGAAAAGACCGAGGACAAAAAGGCATACTGGATCGTCGCGTGCTCCTTCTCGCAGACATTCATCAGAAAAGCGAGAAAGGCCGCCGTCCCCAAACCGCCGCTGAAAGACTCAAACACCGAAGCCCCGTAAAGACCGAAGCGGCCTAGGGAAAGCCAGGCGACCAGGGCATAGCCGAGATTGGAAACCGCCTGCAGCAGGCCGAGCACCCATACGCCGCGGAAAGTCCCGTAGCGCGAGAGGAAGGCGCCGCCGGCGAGAGCCCCGGCGACACTCAGAATGATGCCGAAGGTGGTCGGAACCAGTCCGATCTCGAAGACCGATCTGCCTTGATCCACCCAGAACGGCTTGACCATCGGGCCGATGGCGAACTCCCCCAGCTTGTAAAAAAGCACGAACAACACCAGCGGGACGGCGTTCCAGTTCCCGATCCAGCCGACGAAGCCGGCGAGCCAGCGCTCGCGCGCCTGCGCGGGCAGATCGAGCCGCGGCACAAATAAAACCGTAAGGGCCAGAAGAGCGAAGACGATCGCCGCAAACAGATAAAGCAAGG
>JACPDC010000239.1 GCA_016184235.1 Deltaproteobacteria bacterium
AAAAGGAGGAGGGTCTATGGTTATCTGTTTGTCACCCGGAGGTCAGGCGATCGCTATGGGTGAGCTGCCCAGGGATACGCTTCTGGTGGGCACGGCCCAGGGAATTTTTTCCTGCGCGCGGCAAAACGATTCCTGGAGCGCAAAGCAGGCGTTCCTGCCAGGGGAGCACATAAGCGCCCTCCTCTTTGAGCCCTCGAGCCGGACGCTTTTCGCCGGGACCTATGGGGCGGCCATCTATGCCAGCAAGGACTTGGGCCGGAGCTGGGAAAGGAGAGACCGGGGCATCGGGAGCCGCGGGATCTACACGCTGGCTTGCCGGGAGATCGGCCGCCGGCCCCGGCTCTATGCGGGCACCCAGCCGGCGCATCTCTTTTACAGCGACGACCTCGGACAGAGCTGGACTGAGCTTGATGGCTTGCGTCAGGTGCCGGGCGTGGAGAAGTGGACCTTTCCCGGTCCTCCGCACCAGGCGCATGTCAAGAGTATCGCCTTTAACCCCACGCGGTCCGAGACCCTCTATGCCGCCGTCGAGGTCGGCGGTTTTCTGAAAAGCGAAGACGGCGGAAAGAGCTGGAACACGGTCTCGGGCCTGAACCCGGACACGCACACGGTCGTGGCGCCCGCTTCGGATCCGGGGAAGGTCTACCTGGTCATGCCGACGACCAATGCCGGGCCGGCGGATCTGGCCGGGGTCTGCGTCAGCCAGGATGGCGGCGAGAGCTGGGCGAGCCTGACACCGAGGGATTTCAGGATCGGATATGTCGACCCGCTGCTCGTCCATCCGCGCAACGGGAGGCTGATGTTCACCGCGGGCGCCAAGACCGGCCCCGGCACCTGGAGAAAGACGCACACCGCCGACGCGCGCATCGCCCGCAGCAGGGACGGGGGTAAGCGCTGGGAGATTTTGAACGAAGGGCTGCCGGACCACATTCGAGGAAACGTCGAGGCGCTGGCGATGGACGTCTGGAAGCAAGGCTTTGCCGTGTTTGCCGGCACCACCGACGGAGAGGTCTTTTACAGCGCCGACGAAGGCGAGAGCTGGCAGAAGATCATCCAGGGCATCGGCCCGGTCTCCAAGGCGCACCACTACCATAATCTTGAAGCATCGGCCGCCTGAGCCTTCTCCTGGGAGGTCAGGCGTTCTTGAGGGCGCGGCGGAAGGCCTCCCGGTGCTCGATGCTGTAGAGGCGACGGAAGTTCTCAGGGTAATCTTCGCCCGGCTCCACTTTCAGGTCGATGAAGATCGGGCCGTCTTCTTTGAGGATGCGGCCGAGCTCCCGCTCCCAGTCCCCGAGAAAAGAGAACTCATAGACTCTGGGGTAGCCCGCCTCGCGGGCGAGCCCGCTGAAGCTTACCCGGCCGGCCCCGGGGATCGCCACGCCGCCGTTGGTTTCATAGATCCCGTTCTCGCACAGACAATGAATGAAATTTCTCGGGGCGACATTGGCGATCGTCACCAGACATCCGAGATTCATGAGCAGGCTGCCGTCGCCGTCAAGGACGATGATGCGCTTGTCGGGCCGGGCCAGGGCCAGCCCCAGGGCATGGGATGCGCCCTGGCCCATCGCCCCGACGAATGTATAGTTGAGATCGCCCGGCGAGATGTGAATCCATTCGTGCGCCGCTTTCCAGACCGCCGCCACAACCTCGTCTTTGCGGTGCCGGGCCAAAACCTTGAGGCATTCGTCCCGCTTCATCATGGCTAGCGCGGCTCCCTGCCGATGAGCAAGGCCACCGGCATGGAATTGGCATAAGCCCGCTCTATTGCCGGCGCGATCTTCGAGACATCGAGCGGGCTTTCTATCAGAAGGTGCTCGATGCCCATGACCTCCAGGATCGGGGCGACGATGCGCAGCCCGTAGCGCTTGGATTGCGCCGGGGGCAGGCCCGGCTCCTTTCCCAAGAGCCCCACCATCATGCAGACCGGATTCTGCCCTTCCACGCCGATCCTGGAAAGGGCGTTCATCGAGTCGAGCAGGCCGGTGTACTGAATAAGCAGCAGGCTTCTCTCGCCTCCGGCGTAAAGGCCGCTGCAAATCGACAGCCCCTCGTCTTCTTTGCAGACCTGAACGACCCTGAAGTCCGGGTTGGACAACAGCGGCTTAAGCAGGTGCTCGCTGGTCAGCCGGTCCGGCAGCGCCACGACAAAGCGAACGCCCGCGCGCTTGACTTCCCGCACGATCTCGTCTGCGCTCAATGGCTGGTCCATCTCGCCGGGGCCTCTTGCTGAAAAACCTGCCTAGGTAACCACAAAAGCCGCCAAAAGTGCAACCGCTTGGACAGCTCTCTCGGGGAACGCGTTCTCGGCTGCGGCCGATGGTGCAGTGCTTTAACCGAACCTTTCCAGTCGGACGTCCGCAGCCTCGCTCGCGCTCCCCTCGGTCGCTCCGTCAGCGGGAGGCGAGTCCCCGAACGAGTCATTCGGGGAATTTGAATTCTTCCTTTTCCGCCTTTTCGACTCCGAGTTGAATCATTGCCGCGAGATCCAGCCTGGATTCCGAATCTTCCACGTCCGCCAGCCTGGCCTTGGTCGCGGGGTGCTTCGGCACGAACAGCTGGCAGCAGTCCTGGTCCGGTATCGCGGAGGTCTCGAAGGTGCCGATGCGCCGCGCCTGGTCGATGATCTCCTGCTTGTCCATGCCCACCAGGGGCCGAAGGATGGAGAGCCCCGCGGCCTTTTCTATCACCGTCATATTCTCCAGCGTCTGCGAGGCTACCTGCGCCAGGCTCTCCCCGGTCACCAGGGCGCTTGCTTTCTCTCTTCTTGCGATCGCTTCGGCAATCCGCAGCATCATCCTGCGGTAGAGCACCACCCGCAGGGGGCGAAGCACGGCGGCCACGATCTGCCGCTGGATCTCTCCGAACGGGACCAAATAGAGCCGGGAAGCGAACTGGTGCCGAGTCAGGATCTGCACCAGCTGCCGGACCTTTTCCTGCGAAGTGCCGTCGAGGTAGGGCGCGCTGTGAAAGTGAACGAAGATCAGGCGGCAGCCGCGCTGCATCATCCGGTAGGCCGCCACCGGTGAATCGATCCCGCCGGAGATGAGAGAAGCCACGCGCCCGCTCGCCCCTACCGGAAGACCGCCGGCGCCGGCGGTCTTGTCGAAGGCGAAAAAGGCGTCGCGCGGGAGAATTTCAATGGAAATCGTCAGCTCGCCGTTTTTCAGGTCGACGCGCGCGCCGCTCCGCTCCTTTATCGCCGCGCCGATCCTGCGGTTGATCTCCGGCGAGGTCAGGGGAAAATCTTTGTCGGCCCTTCTGGCATCGACGCGAAAAGAGGCAAACCGTTTCCCATCGAGGGCATCGAGCACCTTCGCCTGCAGGGCGTCGAGGTCCCGCGGGACGCGCTCCGCGAAGGAAAAATTAGCCACGCCGAAGACGCCTTCGATTCGGCGGCGTATCTCTTCGGCATTCCCGCCCGCGCCGAAGCGGAGCAGCAGGCGAGCCGGCAGGCTCTTCGCTTCCTCGAGGCCGAGGCCCTTTACGGCGGAGACCAGATTTCTTTTGAGCAGCTCGACGAAATAGGGCCGGTTTCCCTTCTTTAAGGCCACTTCGTGGTAACGGACCAGCACGCAGGTCATGATCGTAAAATATCAGATCCAGGCTGGTTTTGCATGGAATATCGCCTGTGATAGTATTCGCCGGTACTTGTTGGAGGATTTAAAGGAGAAGGGCATGGAGAACTTTAAAAAGCTCGCCGACGCCGTCGGGTTTGCGCCGGACAAGATGAAAAAAAACGGCCTCTTTGAAACCGAAAGGCTTTTTTGCGACCTCTATTGCTTCGAGCCGGGACAGGCGCAGAATCCGCACACCCATGAAGGCTCGGACAAAGTCTATTTCGTGCTCGAGGGGCGCGGCCGTTTTCAGATCGGGCAAGAGGAAAAGGAGCTCGGGGAAAAAGAGATCGCGCTGGCGCCCTCCGGCCAGAGACACGGCGTCAGCAACCCCGGTCCGGGCAGGCTGCTCCTGCTCGTACTCATGGCGCCCAGGCCGTCCCACTGATTTTAAGAAGGCATTAGGCAGCAGGGGGAAGGGTGAGGCTGCTGAGCGACAAGATCGCCATCGTCACCGGCGCGGGCAGAGGGATCGGCAAGGCCATCTCGCTCATGCTGGCGCGCTCCGGTGCGGCCGTGGTATTGGCCTCCCGCTCCACGGCTCAACTGGAGGCGACGCGCGACGAGATTCAAAGAGAAGGCGCACAGGCCCTGGTGGTCCCTACGGATCTCACACGCAGCGAGGAAATCGAGACGCTGGTGAGGCGGACTCTGGAGCAATACGGCTCGATCGACTATCTCATCAACAACGCGGGCTGGGGCAAACACTCCCCTGTCGTCAAGGCCAGGATGGAGGACTGGGACCGGACGTTTCAGGTGAACCTTCGGGCGCCGATGCTGTTGAGCAAATTGGTCTTGCCCGGCATGATTGAAAAACGCTCTGGCGCCATCGTCAACATCGCCTCCATTTCGGGCAAGGCGGTTGAGGCCAACACGGCCGCCTATTCGGCCTCGAAGGCCGGACTCCTGGCGTTCGGTGAGTCGCTCTACGAAGAGGTGAGGGAGTACGGCATCAAGGTGGCCGCGATTCTTCCGGGGTTTGTGGATACCCCCCTGATCCCGGCCACGGTGAAGCTGGACAGAGGCAAGATGATCCGGCCGGAGGACGTCGCTCAAACCGTTCTCTTTATTTTGACCTCCGCACCCAACTCCTGCCCGGTTGAGATAACCGTCAGGCCGCAGCGAAGCCCCTATAAAACAGGCGATAGGCATTAGGCAATAGTAACCAAAATCTCCAGGCTCGAGACCCGAGACTCGAAACCGGCTCGGTTACGAGACCAGCCCCTCTAAAAAAGGAATCGTGACATCCTCGAGGCTCTTGACCACGGCGTTTGCTTCACGCAGCTCTTCCGCGGGGTGCGAGTTGGTCACCGCCAGGCACTTGATGCCTGCGCGCCGGGCGCCCAGGACGCCTTCCCTGGAATCTTCGATAACCAGGCATTCGGTGGGAAGAATAGGGTGACCGCCGGGGTTTCGCTGATTCAGCGCGCGCAGCGCAGTCAAAAAAATCTCCGGCTCTGGCTTTCCCTCGCGGACATCTTCCGCGCTGATTATAACTTGGAAGTATGTATTCAAGCCGATGCTTTGCAATATGAGATCGATCTCGCCGCGCAGCGCGCCGGAGGCGATGGCCAGGGGGAAGCGGCTCGAGAGTTCCGGCACCAATTGTTTCACGCCGGGAAAAACGACCATACGCTTGCCGATGGTCTCCCGGTAGTGGCGGGCCTTGCGCCGCACCAGCTCGGCGAGCATCGCTTCGTCGATTTTCCTGCCGTGGTCCCGGTAGGCGGCCTTGAAGGCGCCCCGGTCATCCAGACCCAGGTATCGAGCATAGTAGTCTTTTTCGGTGAGCGTCATGCCCTCCTCGCCGAGGACTTTTTGGAACAGCTCCATATGGATGGGCTCATCGTCCACCAGGATGCCGTTGAAGTCGAAAATAATCGATCGCAGCATTTTGTTATTGGTTATTCGTTATTCGTTGATTCGGCTCCATTCCCGATTGACGAGTATACGAGTAACGGGTAAACGAATATCGAATCCGCTCTTTTGTTTCAACCTGATCTGCGCTACTAAGAATAGCATGGAGCACGAAAAGGGGCACGCCCACGGCCATGTCGAGTACCGCTACTGCCCCCGCTGCGGGGGCGGCCTGGAAAAGCGCAAGCTCAAGGTCATAGAGCCGGCGCGGCTGGTCTGCGAAAAATGCTCGTTCATTTTCTACCTCGACCCCAAGGTCATCGCCGGGACGATTTTTACGATAGACGGCCGCGTTGCGTTGCTTCGCAGGGGCGTGGAGCCTGCCTTCGGCAAGTGGGTTTTTCCCGGCGGCTACGTGGATCGGGGAGAGAGCGTGCGCGACGCGGCCATTCGCGAAACTCGGGAGGAGGCGAACGTGGAGGTCCGGCTGCGCGGCCTCCTGAATGTCTACTCCTATCCGCGCTCCCCTAACGTGATCGTGGTATACGCCGCCGAGGTGGTTAGCGGCGAGCTCCAGGCCTGCGACGAGTCGGTGGAGGCGGGCGCCTTTGGCCCCGCTGAGATCCCCTGGGAGGAGCTCGGATTCGACAGCACCAGGGAAGCCCTTCAGGATTACCTGAGGCTTTACCTCAGCTCAAAGACCTGATAGATATACGCGGTCTTTATCCAAAAAAAGGGGAGGGTTTGACTATGGCGGGTCCTAACGTCGGTGAGAAGGCGCCCGATTTCAGTCTTCCGGTCTCGAGAGAGCAAAAGGTCGGGCTTCAGGATTTCCTCGGGAAGAAGCACGTGCTGCTGGCCTTTTATCCGCTGGATTTTACCGGCGGCTGAACGCAGGAGCTGACGAACCTCGAGGCCGATCGCAAGAGCTTCGAGGCCAAGGACGCTCAGGTTCTGAGCGTGAGCGCGGATTCGGTTTTCTCGCACAAGGCGTTTGCCGAAAAGATGGGCGGGATCAATTATCCCATGCTTTCCGATTTCTATCCGCACGGGGCCATGTCCACGGCGTACGGCTGTCTCAGGCCCGAGGGTTACCCCAAGCGGGCTGTCTTTATCATCGACAAGCAGGGCGTGGTGCGGTTTCGCAAAGAGTTCGACAAGGGGATTCCCGACAACAAAGAGCTGCTCGCGGAGCTGGACAAGATCAAGTAGGTCGTGACTCGTTCTCGACGGACACGAAAGACAGTTCGGCCCTGAGCTCACTGCCGAAGGGCGATCACGATACAGGCTTACTCCCCTACGAGTACGTCCTCTCCTTCTACTTTGATCTGAAATTTCTGTACGGTGACCGACGGGTTCATCTCGTTGACTCCGGTGGTGACGTCGTATCTCCAGGCGTGCCACGGACAGATGACGATCTTCCCTTCCAGCTCGCCTTCGCCCAAGGGGCCGCCGCGGTGCATGCAAGTGTCGCTGATCGCGTAAAAGGCCCCTTCCACGTTGAAAACCGCCACCGGCTTGCCGTTCAAGTCGACGGTCTTGCCCGATCCCGCCGGGATGTCGCTTGTCTTACAGACCTTGACGAAATTTGCCATATAATGGCTCCTTCCCTTTTTTGGTCCGGTATATCTATCCCAGCTCCTAAGGGGATTCAAGAGAGCCGGCGGGGCTATAAAAGGGCAGGGAGGAAACTATCGCCCGCGCCGTCGCGCCTGCGCTCTCGACAGTGACGGCGGTGCCGGGCTCCAGGTAATCCCGGTGGACGTAGCCGAGCGCCACCGGATGCTTTCGCGCAGGAGAGAGCGCGGCGCTGGTTACCGTCCCGATCTCTTTCCCGTCCGCCCGGATCGGGCTTCCAGGGACCGGGGTGGTTTTTCCCTCAAGGGCCAGGCCGGCAAGCTTCCTGTTGACATGGCCGCGGGAGCGGATTCTTTCCACCACCTCCTGACCCAGGTAGCAGCCTTTGTGAAAGCTGACGGCCCGCTCCAGTCCGGTCTCCAGCAGGAGGCTGTCCTCGCTCATATCGACGCCGTAACGAAGGATGCCGGCTTCGATGCGAAGAATTTCCCGGGCCTCGGCGCCGACCCAGGATAGAGACAGAGATTCTCCCTTTTCCTGAACGACGGAGACCGCATGGAGCAGATCTTTCGCAGGCACGAAAAGATCGTAGCCGTGCTCCCCCGTATGCGAGCAGCGGACTATACGAACCTCCGCGCTGCCGAGCTGCAGGGCGCGATGGGCCAGCTCCCTGGAAAGAGGTTCGGCATCCGGAAACAGCCCCCTCAGCAGGAGAGGGGACTTCGGGCCTTGAAGGGAAAGAATGGCGTACTGCCCTGCCAAATCCGCGATCTCGACGTCGTCGGCGACGAGATAGTGATTCAGGTGCGCGAGGATCTTTTCCTTGAGCGGCTCCCACAACTCCAGGAGGAAGGCGTCGTCCAGGCAAAAGAGCCGGGTATCAGCGAGGATTTTCCCCTGAATATCCAGGATCGCCGCATAGATGCCTTCGCCGGCGGTCGGTTTCTTGACGTCGTTGGAAAGCATGCCCTGGAGGTAGGAGATCCGGTCCGGGCCGGTGAAGCGGAGCAGGGCGCGGTCGCACAGGTCCAGGATGCCGACGCCCGAGCGCACCGCCTGGTACTCCCGGGCGGGATCCCCGAAGCGGCGCGGCAGGAGCCAGCCGCTCTCCTCGGCAAACTCGGCGCCGTTGCCCTGGTGCCATTGCTTGAGGGGGGATTCTTTAGCCATTGGGGAAAATATAGCCGGATCGCGGCGAGTTGACAATGCAGGCTGAAATCCCGTTTAATTCACGGCCGGGGGGATTCATGACCAGGACCAGGGACGATTTCGATCTCCGCAAGCTGGAGGTTTTTTACTGGGTGGCCGAGTTGAAGAGCTTTTCTCAGGCGGCGGCCCACCTGGCGCTGACCCAACCGACGGTCAGCGCCCATATCTCGGAATTAGAGGAGAAACTGGGGTCGAAGGTTCTGAGCCGGGTCGGCGGCAAGGTGGCCCCGACGGCGGTGGGCCAGCTGCTCTTTGAGCGCGCGAAGGCGCTCCTCGCGCTCAAGCGCGAGACTCTGGCCGCGCTGAGTCAGTTTCATGGAAAGCTCAAGGGGGAGCTCCTGGTGGGCGGGAGCAATATTCCCGGAGAATATATCTTGCCCGGAAAGCTGGGGGCCTTTATCCAGAAATATCCGGAGGTCAAGCCGATCCTGCGCATCGGCGATTCGGCGGGGATCGTGGAGGCGGTCCTGGGCGGGGAGGTGGAGATCGGCTTTGTCGGATTCAAGGGCGCGGACGGCAGGCTTTTCTTTCATAGAATTTGGAAAGATGAGATGGTGCTGGCCGTGCCCAAAGATCACCCCTGGGGGCATCTCAAGGCCGTGGAGGTTGAGGATCTCCACAAGACCCCCTTCATCTCGCGCGAGGGGGGCTCCGGGACGCTGCGCTCCTTTCGCAAGCTGCTCGCCAAAAAGGGGCGCAAGCCCGAGCAACTGCTCAACGTCGTCATGGAGTTCGGCAGCACGGAAGCGATCAAGGAGGCGCTCATCGCCGGCCTTGGGGTTTCCATCCTGTCGCGCACCTCCATTCGGCGCGAGATCCGCGACGGCCTGCTCAGGGAAATTCCCATCCGCGGCCTCCGCCTCCAGCGCGACTTCTACCAGGTCTTTCACCGGCATCGCGCGCTCTCCCCGGTCTCCCAGGCCTTTCTTCACTTCCTCAAGCAGCGCTGA
>JACPDC010000412.1 GCA_016184235.1 Deltaproteobacteria bacterium
TCTTCGATATCTCGTTCCGCCGTACGCGTAATCCTAACGCGAAACTTTGTGGGCATGTTTGAATTTTTTTAGAAAAGAGCGGATCGGTCGTGTGCGCCCGGCTTCGATATCTTCCTCTGCCCGCGCAAGAAGCCTTGCCATATTGCCCGCCATTAAGTGCTTCTCGTAGGTTTTCGTGTCCATTAGGACCGCATCAGCTTTGCCGTTGACCGTGAGCACCACGGGCCTTTTGGTGCGATGGACCTGGCTTAGAATTTCTCTGGTCTTTCGCTTAAGCTCAGTGACCGAGCGAATATCCTCGGAAGGATTCAGCGACATGGATCGACCTCCTTATAATAATAGCGCCAAGTGAATGTGACATCAAATATAGCACCATAAATGATGCTTAACAATGCCCCTGTGTAAGAATTCGGTCGACAATCTTGGCAGAATGACGCCGCCCGCTTAGCTCAGGTCAGGCCTTTTTAACCGGCCTGTTAAAACTTGAGATTCCACTCGTCGCTGGAGTATCGCTCCCGCGCCAGTCTGTCAATTGTCTCATAGGGTATATTTTTGAATTCCTCTGTGGCGCCCCATGATTCTTTCAGGGCCTCCTTGACCCTGGTGGATGGAAGATTTAGGTTGGTCAAAAAATTACTGTGGGAGCGGTTTTGGCGATAGGCAGGCTGCTTTGCCGGCACGGGCAGGAGTCTTTCAAGGAAAGGGATATCGAAATGGAGCAGGAAGGTGCCGTGAAACAAAAGAAAGCGACGTTTCCGGTATTGCGCATTGCCCGAAAATTTGCGCGTCCCCAAGGCAAGGTCGCTATGACCTTGAATTTCGACTCCCGGGCCGATCAGGGGTTCCAGGGCTCGCTTGAGAGATCCCAGGACGAACGAGTTTGTTTGGGAGATGCCCTGAAGCGGACCTCGAGGATCGATCCTCAGGATCAAAGAATAGTCCAGGCACCCCGGGCCCTGCAGAACGGTCCCGCCGCCGCTACATCTCCTGAAAATGGGGATGTGGTTGGCCTGGCAGGAGGGCGCATCAATATCGGAGTCAATCTTGCTGGAGTGTCCCAGGACGATGAAGTAATCAGGGGGCTCCCAAAATCTTAAAATCTCATCGCTGGAAGATGAGCCCTCGCACCAATGGACCAGGGCCTCGTCACAGGCCAAGTTGTGCTGCGGTGTCGGGAAAGTTATATCCAGATATATCATTTGACGTCCAACGCGGCCGGAGGCTGAGTCGCTATGCTGTGGAATTGAATCGAGCAAGTGAATCCTGTAGATTACTTGTTGGCGAAACTAACACGCGCTCCCTCAGCCGGGAGTAGAGGCTGGAAAAAATGGAAGTTGGTAAAAAAGGACAGCCCGACATCTCCGGGCCGGATTATAGCCAGAGCGGCCCCTCCGGTCTACCTCGGGAGTCGGACCACGATTCGACGCGGAGATGGCTGGATTCTCTCGAGTACGTTCTGGAATACGCGCTGAAAAATAGGGAATCGGGGGAGTCCTCGTCGCCGCTGGAGAGCTTCGTCACGAGGTTGCGGGAATTCGGGTTGAAGATAGCTCCTGCGGTCAGCACGCCTTATATCAACACGATCCCACCGGACAAAGAGCCGCCCTATCCCGGGGACCGGGAGATCGAGCGGCGCGTCAAGAGCTATATTCGCTGGAACGCCATGGCGATGGTGGTGAAGGCCAACCGCATCCATCACGGCATCGGCCCGGGCAATTACGCCAGGGCCTATCTGGAGTGGCGCATCGACGCCAAGCGGCTGCATCACTTCCGGCAGGAATTGGCCGAGGGCGCGCCCGGACTTCCCTCCTATCCGCATCCCTATCTGATGCCGGACTTCTGGCAGTTTCCCTCCGTTTCCATGGGGCTCGCCCCCATCATGTCGATCTACCAGGCCCGCTTTATCCGCTACTTGAAGGCGCGCGGTTTTTTGAAGGAAGAAGAGCCCAAAGTGTGGTGCTTCGCCGGCGACGGCGAGACGGATGAGCCGGAGGCGACCGGCTCCCTGACGCTGGCGTCGCGCGAGAATCTGGACAACTTGATCTGGGTGGTGAACTGTAACCTGCAGCGGCTGGATGGGCCGGTCAGGGGGAACGGAAAGATCATTCAGGAGCTGGAGGCGCTCTTCCGCGGCGCCGGCTGGAACGTCATCAAAGTCATCTGGGGATCCGATTGGGACGCGCTGCTCCGGAGCGACCGGAGGGAGCTGCTCATCAAGCGCATGGAGGAGGCGGTCGACGGGGATTACCAGAAATATTCCGTGGAGCCGGGAAGCTATACGAGAAAACATTTCTTCGGCAAGTATCCGGAGCTGGCGGAATTGGTCAACCATCTGACCGACGACCAGATCCACAAGCTGCTCCGGGGAGGGCACGATCCCAAGAAGGTCTATGCCGCGTACCGGGCGGCCGTGGAACACAAAGGCTCGCCGACGGTGATTCTCGCCAAGACGGTGAAGGGGTACGGCCTGGGAGAAGCCGGCGAAGGCAGGAACATCACGCACCAGCAGAAGCAGCTCAACGAAAGGGAGTTGCGGGAGTTCCGCAGCCGATTCGACGTCCCGCTCAAAGACGAAGAGGTCGTAGAAACCCCCTTTTATCGTCCGCCGCGCGACAGCGTGGAGACCAAGTATCTTCTGGAGCGCAGGAAAAGTCTCGGCGGATTCATTCCTAAGCGGCGCAAGGCGGAGCCGTTGAAGGTGCCGCTCGATTCTTTCGGCGAGTTCTTCAAAGACTCCGGCCATCTGGAGGCCTCCACGACGATGTCGTTCGTCCGCATGCTGAGCAAGCTCCTGCGGGATGCCGAGATCGGCCGGCGCATCGTCCCGATCATTCCCGATGAGGCCAGGACCTTCGGCATGGATGCCCTGTTCCGCCAGGTCGGCATCTATTCGCCCAAAGGGCAGTTGTACGAGCCGGTGGACCGGGAAACGCTGCTCTACTACCAGGAGGCGGAGGACGGGCAGATTCTCGAAGAAGGGATCACGGAGGCGGGCTCCATGTGCTCCTTTATCGCCGCCGGCACGACCTATGCCGACCTCGGTTCTTACATGATCCCGTTTTACATCTTCTATTCCATGTTCGGCTTTCAGCGGGTGGGAGATCTCATGTGGGCGTCCGGGGACATCAAGGCCAAAGGCTTTTTGCTCGGCGCCACGGCGGGGCGGACCACGCTGGCCGGCGAGGGGCTGCAGCATCAGGACGGCCAAAGCCACATCCTGGCCAGCGCCATCCCGACGCTGCTCACCTACGACCCGGCCTTCGCCTATGAAGTCGCCGTGGTCATCCGGGACGGACTGCGCCGCATGTATCAGAACGGTGAAGAGATTTTTTATTACCTCACTTTGTACAACGAAAATTATCCGATGCCGGCGATGCCCGATGGGGCGGAAGAAGGCATCCTGAAAGGCCTTTACAGGTTCCGCGAGGGAAAAGAGGGGCTGCAGCACAAGGCCCATATCCTCGGCAGCGGGCCGATTCTCAGAGAGGCTTTGAGGGCGCAAGAGATCCTGGCTGAAAGGTACGCAGTCTCAGCCGATGTTTGGAGCGCGACCAGCTACAAGATACTGCGCGGCGAGGCGCTGCAGGCGAAAAGGTGGAACCTGCTGCATCCGACCGCCGCCCCCAGGAAGTCTTACCTGGAGACGGTCCTGGAAAAGGAGCGGGGGGTTTTCGTGGCCGTGTCCGACTACATGAAGATCGTTCCGGATCAGATCGCCCCCTGGGTCCCGGGCGGATTGACGACGCTCGGCACCGACGGCTTCGGCAGGAGCGAT
>JACPDC010000413.1 GCA_016184235.1 Deltaproteobacteria bacterium
GGCCAGGGTAACCGCGAGCCTGGCCCCGTTCGGCCAGCGAAGCTTTAGCTTTTTTCCCTTGGAGAAGACGTCGTAGAACGAATCGTGTGATGGGATCATCTTGCGCCTCCTGGCGGCACGAAACTTTTTCCTCTCTACCGAAGGCTATATAAGGAAAGTCGCAAGCCTGTCAACGGATTAGTTACTGGTTACTAGTTATTGGTCTTGGACAAAACGAATCAACTAATAGACCAGTAACTAATACACCAATTTAGCGTTGCTGGCCGAGGAGGTCGTAGATCAAATAGTAGAATTTGCCCATAGAGGGCAGATAAACCGTCAGGAACTCCTTCAGGGGAAAGCTCTGGCGCGCAGGATCAACGTGGCTAAAGAGCCTGAGGATCACCAGGTGCACCCTGCCCTGGTCCCGCGCAGCGTCCGCAAGGCGGAGGCTTTCGGTATAGGGTATCAGAGGATCGGTGCTGCCGTGGCCGATCAGGAGATAGGCTTCAATCTTGGGAAGCAGCGGCTCCAGGGCGAGCCTCTTGAGATAGTCCTGCACCTGGGGATCTATTTTCTTGACCAGCTCGTTCACGCGATGCGGATCGTCATTGGTCAGGAGCTCGTAAAGATACCTGCCGCTCGGCGTCAACCGGCCGATGAGCGGGAGAAGGTCGTCTCCTTTTTTTGTCTCTTCCTGCTTGAAGATCTCTCTCAACAGTTCCCGGTCCCGCTCATTTTGAACGTAATCGACATTGTTCATAAAAAAAACGAACTTGCCGTACGGCTCCGGCTTGAGGAAGCCCTTTTCGCCGCGATACTCGTAGTGGCCGGTTGTGATGAAGCGGATCACGTTGATCGGGTCGTAGTAGCCGCCGAAGGAGAGGACAAACTTGACCCGGCGGCCGATCGACGGATGGGCGGCGGCCAGGAACGTCGGGCCGGCGCCGTAGCTGAAGCCCACCAGCCCCATCTTGCCCTCGTCTACCATCTCTTTCTTGGCGGCGAGAAAGCGGAAGGAGGCGACGATGTCGTCCACGTCGCCGAATCGGATCCGGAAGGACTTCATGCCGCGCAGCTCGGGAACCAGCACAACGAAACCTGAGCGCGCCAGGGAGCGCGCGAAGCGGATCAACCGGGGATCGTCCTTGCCCGCCTCGATGATGCCGTGGGTGAGCAGGATGGCCGCCCGCCTTTTACCGTCCGGCACGCGGTACAGATCCGCGGGGATCCGGTCCTCGCCGCTGGAAATCTGTAACCGCTCGACTATGGGAGCCGACGTAATCCACGCGAGCGCCCCTCGATCAGGCTGGTGAACCGTGCTCTCATCCAGGATATCGCGCAGAAAGAGGACCGTGATCGTCCCCAGACGTATCTGAGGGAAAAAGACGATAAAGAGTAAAAACAGGAAGCCGGCTGAAATGACAATCTTCTTTTTCATCAGAGAGACTCTCAGGCCGGCTAATATTTTACCTCTACCAGAAACAGCCCATGTGCCGGCGCGGTGGGACCCGCCTGTGTCCTGTCCTTAGCTTCGAGAAGTCCGGCGAAATCCACCGCGCTCCTCTCTCCCTTTCCCACCTCTACGAGCGTTCCCACGATGTTGCGCACCATGTGCCTGAGAAAGGCGGTCGCCTCGACCGTGTAGACCAGAAAATCGCCTTCGAGATCGAGTGAATTGAAGTAAATTCTCCTTACCGGGTGAAGCGCGTCGCAACCGGCCGCCTGGAATGAGCCGAAGTCATGCTCTCCCTCGAGGAATCGAATCGCCTCCTGCATGGAGGCGAGATCGAGCCGGTCGTGGACGTGCCAGGAAAAACGCTGATGAAAAGCGGAGGGGACCGGGTGGTTCCATATACGATACCTATAGAGCCGGCTTTTGGCGTCCCGGCGCGCGTCGAAAGAGTCAGGAACCGATTCGACCTGCCTGACCATGATGTCGTGCGGGGTGAGGGCATTGAGCCCTTTGTTCAGGCGGCGGAGATCGACCGGCTCCGGGGCGATGAAATTCGCTACTTGTCCCAGCGCGTGAACCCCCGCGTCCGTGCGGCCGGAGCCGTTGACCCGGACCTTGATGCCGAGAAATTTTCCCAGGGCCTGCTCCAAAATCTCTTGAACGGTCGGTCCGTTGGGCTGGATCTGCCAGCCGTGATAGTTGGTCCCGTCGTACTCAATAGTGAGCTTGATGTTCATGGAAAATAGCTGACAGCTTTCAGCAATCAGTTATCAGCTAAAAGCTGAATGCTGACCGCTGAAGGCTAACTGCTGTTAAGATTTCGGTATCTCTTTTTTCGGGTCAATGAACGGGCATCGCGTAACCGATGTTTTTCTCAAGTCGCGGGGAATAAATCGCCGAGGTGACATAGCCAACCGCCGTCCCGCCCCGGCTCACTCCCCAGCGCGTCATATTGAATTCCACTGGCGCGCCGTCGATCTCCACGCCGGCAAGCTTACGCTTCACCCCCTCGGCCTTGATGCGACTTAGAGCTTCCTTGCCGATAAAATCGCCCTTTTTATCCAGGTCTACCAGCCGGCCCAGCCCGACTTCATAGGGGTTGTTGTCGAGGGTCATGTCGGCGCCGTGGTTGAGTATCCCCGCCTCGATGCGGCGGATGTCCGACGGACCGGTCGGCGCGATGTTGTAGGGCCT
>JACPDC010000202.1 GCA_016184235.1 Deltaproteobacteria bacterium
GAGGCTGAAGATCACCGCCACGAAGATATCCGCAGTGCTGTTGTTGAGACTATAGGCGCCGATCAGGCAAAACAGAATAATAAAAGAAGAAAGGTAGGCATAGGGGATCTTCAGGACGCTCACCCACACGGGAATCAGCGGCAGGTTGAGAATCAAAAGCAGGATATTGCCGATGTACATGCTGGCGATGACGCCCCAGAAGAGATCCGGAGAGTTTTTGATCAGCAGAGGGCCGGGGGTGAGGCCGTAGATCATGAGCGCCCCGAGCAGGATCGCCGTCATGGCGTTGGAGGGAATGCCGAGGCTCAAAAGCGGGATGAAGGTGCCGCCCACGGCGGCGTTGTTGCAGGCCTCGGGCGAGGCCACCCCTTCGATCTCGCCCTTGCCGAAACGCTCCGGGTGGGCCGAGAGTCTCTTTTCCAGCCCATAGCTCAAGAATTGCGGGATGATGGCTCCGACGCCGGGCAGTAGACCCAGGGAAAATCCCAATAACGACCCTCGCGCAATCGGACCTATGGAGCGCCTCCAGTCTTCCCGGTTGGGAAAGAGCCCCTTGATCTTGCCGGCAAAGACTTCGACCCTGGCGAGCACGCCGAGGTTCTCCAAAACTTCGGCGATGCCAAACAGCCCCATGACGACCGGCGCCAGGCCGATGCCGTCCGTGAGTTCGAGGATCCCAAAGGTAAATCGGGGCGTCGCCGTGATCGGATCCAAGCCGATGCAGCCCAGAATGACGCCGAGCACGGTCATCATCAGCGCCTTGACCATGGACTTTCTCGCCAGGTAGGCGACCACGGTCAGTCCCATGACCATCAGAGAAAAATACTCCGGCGGGCCGAACTTGAGAGCGAACTCGGCCAGCGTGGGCGCCAGCACGACGAGACCCAGGATGCTGAAGGTGCCGGCGATAAAGGAGCCGAAGGCGGAGATTCCCAGGGCCGGGCCGGCGCGCCCCTGGCGGGCCATCTGGTAGCCGTCCAGGCAGGTGACGACGGAAGAGGCCTCGCCGGGGATGTTGAGCAGGATCGAAGTTGTCGAGCCTCCATACATAGCCCCGTAGCAGATGCCGGAGAGCATGATGATGGCGGAGATCGGATCGAGCTTGAAGGTCGCCGGCAGGAGCAGGGCTACTGTAGCCGTGGGGCCGATCCCCGGAAGCACGCCGACCAGTGTCCCCATGGTGACGCCGATGAAGCAATAGAGGAGATTCTGCGGCTGCAGGGCGATGTTGAAGCCATAGGCCAGACTGGTGAGCGACTCCAGCATAAATCAGGCCGTGCTCTTCTCAGGATAGGGACAAAGCGATTTTATCACGCACTCCGGGCAGCGCGGCTTTTTGGCGAAGCAGACGCGGCGGCCGTGATATTGAAGTAGGTGACAGAAGCGGACCCGCTGTTTCTCAGGAACTATGGCCGTTAAATCAAACTCGATCTTGTCGGGGTTGGTGTTGCGCGTGAGTCCCAATCGCTGCGACAGGCGCATGACGTGGGTGTCGACGCCGATCGCCTGTCGGTCGAAGGCGTTGCCGAGAACGATGTTGCCGGTTTTTCTTCCCACGCCGGGAAGGGTCAAAAGCTCTTCCAGGCCGCTCGGCACCTCGCCGTTGAAACTGCGCGCGAGCTCCGCACAGCAGTTTTTGATCAGCCGGCTCTTGTTGCGATAGAAATTGATCCTGCGGACCTCTTTCTCGAGCTCTTCCGGCGGCGCCGCGGCGTAGTCTTCGGCAGTGCGATACTTAACGAAAAGCGCCGGCGTGATCTGGTTTACCAAATCATCTCGAGCCTGGGCGGCGAGGATGAGGGCGATGAGCAGCTCCAAAGGATTGGTGAAATCGAGATCGAGCTTGGCGTCCGGATGGGCGCGATTGAGCCGGGAGATAATTTTTTCAACCCTGGCTCTATCGGCTGGAAGTTTGCGCTTTTTTTGCCTGGGTCGGGTCATGTTGTTTTTGCCGCCGAGTATGATACCAGTAGAGCCAAGTTGTCAAAGGGAGGAGCCAAATGGACGTAAAAGAGCTTAGAAGGATGACCCTTCCCAAACTGCGGGATCTGGCGAAACAGGAGACCGACCTTCAGGGTGTCGGAGGCATGCACAAGGAGGATCTGATCAAGGCCATCGCCAAGGCCAAGGGGATCGCCTACGACACGTCGACAAAAGACGCCAACGCCATACACTCGATCAAGCACGATATTCGCGAGCTGAAGAAGCAAAAGGGCGAGATTTTGACCTCGTCGCGTGATCCCAAGAAGTTGAAAAGGGTCAAGAGACGAATCAAGCTCTGCTGAAGCGCCTCACGCGCCATTTGGCGCGCGAGGCCAAGACGGCCAAAGCCGCCCAGGCGGCCGAGCCTGCCGCCGCTGCGCAGCCCGCTCAGCCCGCCCCGGCGGAGACGCCGCCGGCCGCCGGGTAAAATTTCATGAGAGCGCCGTCTCCGCCTCGCGGGCGCGGCTCCGCGTCCAATCCCAAAAATCGGTTTGAGACCGTCGAGATTGTGCCTGAGCCGGACGATCTCGACCAAGTCTCTTCTCCGGCGACCCGGTTTCTGCCCGATTCTTCCAAGACCGTCATTGCCTACAACGACAGCCCGGATGTCGGCTTCGACGCCAGCATCAATCCTTACCGCGGCTGCGAGCATGGCTGCGTCTATTGCTACGCGCGGCCGACGCATGAGTATCTCGGCTTCTCGGCGGGTTTGGACTTCGAAACGAAGATCATGATCAAGGAGCGGGCGCCCGAGCTCCTGCGCAAAGAGCTCTCCAGCGCGAGGTGGGAGCCCAAGGTCCTGGCTATGAGTGGGGTGACGGACTGCTATCAGCCGGTCGAAAAGAGGCTCAAGCTCACGCGCCGCTGCCTGGAAGTCTTGCTGGAATTTCGCAATCCCGTCGCCATCGTAACGAAGAACGCGCTGGTCATGCGGGACATCGATCTGCTCTCCGAGCTCGCCCGTCATCGTTGCGCGGCGGTTTTCATTTCGCTGACGACCCTGGATGAAAAGCTGTCCTCGGCCATGGAGCCCAGGGCTTCCCGGCCCCACCGGAGAATCCAGGCGATCTCCGCCCTTTCCGCGGCGGGCATTCCGGTCGGCTTCCTGCTCGCCCCCATGATTCCTGGCCTGACCGACTCCGAGGCGCCGGCGATCGTTCAGGCCGCTGCCCGCGCCGGCGCCCGCTTCGGCGGCTACGTGGCGCTCCGTCTTCCCCACGGGGTAAAGGATCTTTTTGAAGACTGGCTGGAGCGGCACTATCCGGAAAAAAAGAAGAAGGTTCTCAGCCGGATCCGCGCTGTGCGCGGCGGAAAGCTCAACGACCCCGGCTTCCATAGCAGGATGAAGGGAGAGGGGATTTTTGCCGAGCAGATGGCCGAGCTGTTCCGCGTGGCATGCAAAAAGGCCGGCATCGGCGAGCGCTGGCCCGTTCTCAGCGTCGAGCACTTCCGCCGTCCGGGCGCTCCTCAGCTCGCGCTTTTCGACGCGCAGCCATAATTTAATTATTTTAAGGAGCGTGGCTATGATCGATCTATACACCTGGACGACACCGAATGGCCGTAAGGTGTCGGTGATGTTGGAAGAGGCGGTGATGTTGGAAGAGGTGGGGTTGCCTTACAAGGTTCACCCGGTAAATCTCCAGAAGGACGAGCAGTTCAATCCGGAGTTTCTGGCGATCAATCCCAACAACAAGATTCCCGCCATCATTGACCCGCAGGGTCCGGGGGGAAAGCCCTTGACCCTGTTCGAATCAGGCGCGATCCTGATCTATCTGGCCGAGAAGACCGGGAAGTTGATGCCGAAGGAGAGCCGGAGCCGCTATGAAGTGATCCAGTGGCTCATGTTCCAGATGGGCGGCGTGGGTCCCATGTTCGGCCAGGCGCATAACTTTTTTCGCTACGACCCGCAGCAGAACTCCTATGGTGTGGAGCGCTTCAACAAGGAAGTGGCCAGGCTTTACCGCGTCATGAATCACCGCCTGGGTGAGACTGAGTTCCTGGCCGGCGGCTATTCCATCGCCGATATCGCCACCTACCCGTGGGTTTCCCGCTACGAGATGCACCGCACCAGGCTGGAAGATTTCCCCAACGTCAAGCGCTGGTTCGACGCCATCAGCGCCCGCCCCGCGGTGCAGCGCGGCATGAATGTGCCGAAAGGGTGATTCTTCAGCCTGATCGCCTTCGTCCGGCTCAGCCCTCTGCTAAAGACAGCACTTGATCATCTTATGCCTCGCCTCTCGAGATCCTGGTTCATCGCTGCGTTGGGTTTCATTGTCCTGGGCTTTTCCCGCGGCATCAACTCCTCCTTCGGCGTCTTCTACGTCGCCCTGTTGAACACTTTCGGTTGGAGCCGGGGCGCCACTGCCGGGGTTTTTTCCGTGAACCTGATCGTGGATGCCATCATGTCGCCTGTGGTGGGTCATCTGCTCGACCGCTACGGACCCAAAAGGGTGGTCGGGGCCGGCTGCCTGTTTCTGGTCTCCGGGCTCTGGCTCAGCAGCCAGGTGACCAGCCTCTGGCAGTTCTATCTCTTTTTTGGCCTGGTCTGCGCTCTCGGCTTTAGCTTCATGGGCATGGTCCCGCATGTAGTGCTGATTTCTGAATGGTTCTCCTCCAACCGGGCCTCGGCATTGGGGTTGGTCTTTGCCGGAACGGGCGTCGGCCTCCTGGTGCTCGCGCCGCTGATCGAATGGTTGATCTCGAACTGGGGATGGGAAAGGGCGTTGCAGAGTCTGGCAGTCATGGTGGCGGTCATACTGGCGCCGTTGGTCTTGGGTTTCTACCGGCGGGGGCCTTACCAAGGAAAGCCGAGTAAGGAGAACGGGCGGCAGAGCGAGAATCAATGGACCACGCGGCTCGCGCTCCGGAGCCTGCAGTTCTGGCTCTTGTTTTTCGCCCGCGTTGTGGCGGCCGGCGGCACCACGGTCATCATCACCCATCAGGTGGCGCACGTGGTGGACAT
>JACPDC010000240.1 GCA_016184235.1 Deltaproteobacteria bacterium
TCCAGCTTCATCCCGAGCTCCAGGCCCATTTCGCGCAGGATCTCCTTGATCTCGTTGAGCGATTTGTGCCCGAAGTTCTTAGTCTTCAACATCTCCTGCTCGCTCTTCTGCACCAACTCCCCGATGTACTTGATGTCCGCATTTTGCAGGCAATTCTGCGACCGGACCGAAAACTCCAGCTCGTCCACGCTGCGAAAGAGATTCTCGTTGAGCGGTGTGGCGGGCGACTCCTCGCGCGCGGCGCGCTCAGGCTCGTCGTCGAAATTGATGAAAATCTGGAGCTGGTCCTGCAGGATCTTGGCCGCGTAGGCGACCGCGTCGTCGGGCTTGATGCTCCCGTCCGTCCATACCTCGAACACCAAGCGGTCATAGTCCGTTCGCTGCCCCACGCGGGCATTCGTAAGATGGAAGTTGACCTTCTGAATGGGAGAAAAAATGGAGTCTATGAAGATCGTATCCACCGGAGCGCCCTCTTCCTTGTTCCTCTCGGCCAGCACGTAACCCCGGCCCATCTTGGCGACCATCTCCATGTCCAGCTTCCCTTCCCGGGACAGGATGGCGACGTGCTGCTCGGGGTTGAGAATCTCCACGCCGGGGCCGGCGGCAATGTCCTTCGCCTGGATGGTCCTGGGCCCTTTGGCCTCGATCTTGAGGGTCTGCTGCTCCGTGTCGTGCAGTTTGAGCCGCACTTCCTTGAGATTGAGGATAATGTCGGTTACGTCCTCGGTAATCCCTGGAATCGTGGAAAACTCGTGGAGGATCCCCTTGATCCTGACGGACACGATCGCCGCCCCCATCAGCGACGAGAGCAGTATCCTCCTCAGAGAATTGCCGACGGTTTGCCCAAATCCCCGTTCGAAAGGTTCCGCGTAAAACTTGCCGTAGACCGGCGTGAGGCTCTTGTCGTCTACTTCCAGTTTCTTGGGTTTAATCAAATCAGTCCAATGCTTGTGCATAGCATCTCCCAAAAGTTGTACGGATTTATTTCGAGTAAAGCTCCACAATCAGCTTCTCGTTGATCGGCGCCGTGATGTCGCTGCGCGCGGGTAGGAGCTTGATCCTGCCGCTAAAGCCCTCGCGGTCGACTTCCGCCCACTCCGGCACGCCGCGTCTCTGGGCGCCGTCCAGGGCGGACACCACCCTTCCCATCTGTCGACTCCGTTCTTTCACCGAAACCACGTCCCCCGTCCGGACGAGATAGGAGGGGATGGTGACCCGCTTGCCGTTCACCAGAATATGGCCGTGCCGCACCAGCATGCGCCCATCGGCCCGGGAGCTGGCAAAGCCCATGCGGTAGGTCACATTATCCAGCCGCCTCTCCAAAAGCACCAGAAGCGCTTCCCCGGTAATCCCTTTCAGCCTTTCCGCCATGGCAAAGGTGCGGCGGAATTGGTTTTCCAAAAGGCCGTACATGCGCTTGACCTTTTGCTTCTCCCTTAATTGGATGCTGTATTCAGAAAACTTCGGCCTGGCCTGACCGTGCTGCCCGGGCGGGTAGTTCCTGCGCTCAATGGCGCACTTGTCCGTATAGCAGCGCTCTCCCTTGAGAAAGAGCTTCAGGTTTTCCCGCCGGCAGAGCCGGCATACGGATCCAGCGTATCTAGCCAATGATTCCTCCTTTACACCCTTCTCCGTTTGGGCGGCCGGCATCCGTTGTGCGGGATCGGGGTTACGTCTTTGATCACACTGATATTGAAACCGGCCGCCTGAAGAGAACGGAGCGCTGATTCCCTTCCCGCCCCGGGTCCGCGAACAAAAACCTGCACCGCGCGCACGCCGTGATCCATAGCCTTTCTAGCTGCATTGTCCGCCGCCTGTTGCGCGGCGAACGGAGTCCCTTTGCGGGAGCCCTTAAAGCCCATGGTGCCGGCGCTGGACCAGGAGATGACGTTGCCCTGGTAGTCGGTGACGGTGATGATCGTGTTGTTGAAAGTGGAATGGATATGGACAACGCCCTCGGAGATGTTCTTTCTTCCCCGCTTCTTGCGCGCCGCCGCCTTCTCTGCCGCCTTTCCCTCTTCCTGCCCTTCCACCTTCTTTTCTGTCTTCTCCGCGATTTTTTCGTCGTCCTTTGCCATCATTCCTCCTGCCTGTTGCCTATTGCCTTCTTTTACCCTTTCATCGGAGCGGGTTTTTTCCCGGCCACCGTCTTACGCGGCCCTTTTCGAGTGCGCGCGTTGGTATGGGTCCTCTGCCCCCGGACCGGCAAGCCCTTGCGGTGTCTCAAGCCGCGATAGGAGCCCATATCGACGTGGCGCTTGATGTTCATCGATACATCGCGCCTGAGATCGCCCTCCACTTTTTGCCCCTGATCGATGATCTGGCGGATCTTCACCACCTCATCGTCGGTCAGGTTGTCGGTCTTGGTATCCAGCGAGATCCCAGCCGCCTGAAGAATCTTCTTGGAACTGTTTCTCCCTATGCCGAAAATATAGGTGAGCGCGATCTCCATTCTTTTGTTCCTGGGTAAATCGACCCCTGCTATACGCGCCATTGAAACCTCCGTTCAAGTAAAAAGGCAAAAGGCAAAAGTAAAAACCCCACTTACTTTTAACTTTTTACTTTTCACTTTTTACTTGCTTCAGCCCTGCCTCTGTTTATGCCTGGTATTGACGCAAACCACCCTAACGACGCCCTTGCGCCTGATCACCTTGCACTTATTACAGATCTTTTTGACCGATGCTCTCACCTTCATGAGTTTCCCTATTTTTCCCTGTAGATAATTCTTCCCCGGCCGAGATCATAGGGAGAAAGCTCGATCTTGACCTTGTCTCCCGGCAGAATTTTGATGTAGTGCATTCGCATTTTTCCCGAGATGTGAGCCAGGACCTTATGGCCGTTGTCCAGCTCCACCCGGAACATGGCATTCGGGAGCGTCTCCAGCACGGTCCCCGTTACTTCAATGGCATCTTCCTTCGGCATATATTCGTTACTCGTTAACGAACTTAAAGCCTGCTCAAGACGTACGGCCCGTTCTTGGTGATCGCGACCGAATGTTCGAAATGAGCCGCTAAGCTTCGGTCTTTGGTCACGGCCGTCCAGCCGTCCTCCTTGATTTCGACCTCGCATCCTCCGGCATTGACCATCGGCTCAATGGCCAGGACCATCCCCTCCCGCAGCCGCACTCCCCGGTCGGGCTCGCCGTAATTCGGCACTGGCGGCTCCTCGTGGAGTTTTTTACCGATGCCGTGGCCGACGAAAGCGCGGACCACGGAAAAACCGGCGCTCTCAACGGTCGTCTGAACCGCCGATGACAGGTCTCCGAGCCTCTTGCCTTCCCGAAGCTGCTCGATGCCCTTGTACAGCGCCTCCTCCGTGACCCGCATCAGGCGCCGCGCCTCCTCGCTCACCTCGCCAACGCCGACCGTGACCGCGGCATCGCCGTAAAAACCATCGTAGACGACACCAAAGTCCAACCCCACCACGTCGCCCGCGCGCAGCGGCCTGTTCGACGGGATACCGTGCACGATCTCCTCGTTGATGGAGACGCAAAGCGTGCGCGGATATACCCTGCCGGCCATCGCGTATCCCTTAAATGCGGGCTGCGCCTTTTTCTTATAGGTCAACTCTTCGGCCAAAGCGTCCAATTCTAAAGTCGTCACTCCCGGGGCCACTTTTTTTTTAAGCTCTTGGAGGATCTCCGCCACGATCACGTTCGCGCGCCGCATGACCTCAATCTCCCGGGCTGACTTGAGAGAGATCATGCCGCCATGGCTCCCAAGGCCTGGAAGACGCGGCCGCGGATTTCCTCGACGCTCCCTTCGCCGTTGATCGGCCGGAGCAGGCCCTTTTTCCGGTAGTATTCCGCAAGCGGAGCGGTCTGGGCATCGAAGACGCGAAGCCGCGCGGCGACGGTCTCCTCCCGATCGTCCTGCCGCTGGTAAAGCTCCCCGCCGCATTGATCGCAAATTCCGTCCCGCCGGGGAGGACTCCACACCGCATGGTAAAGACCGCCGCACTTCCGGCAATTCCGCCGGCCCGATAGTCTCCGGATGATCACCTCCTGGGGAAGCTGAAGGCAGAGCACCGAGTCCAGTCCCCAACCCAGATGCTCAAGGATCCTTTCCAATCCTTCAGCCTGGGCTACCGTTCTGGGAAATCCGTCCAGGATAAAACCCTTCTCGCAATCCTTCTGCTGCAATCGCTCCGCGACAAGCTCCAACACGACATCGTCCGGGACAAGCTCGCCTTTATCCAGGTACTCCGCCGCCTTCTTGCCCAGCGGCGTATGGTCCTGAACCGCTTTCCTCAGGATGTCCCCGGTCGACACCTGGCAAGCCCCGTACTTCTCCTGAAGAAACTTTGCCTGGGTGCCTTTGCCCGCCCCCGGGGGACCTAAGAAAACCACGCGCACGATTCCCCCACGCGCCGACTCCTAGCCCCTTCTCCCGTGCAGGCGACCGCGCTTCATGAAACCCTCATAGTTGCGGGTGATCATGTGCGTCTCGACTTGGGCCACGGTGTCCAAGGCCACACCCACGACGATCAGAAGCGCCGTACCGCCGAAGAAAAAAGGAACGTTGAACTGGCTGATCAGAATGGTCGGCAACAGGGCTACCAGCGAAAGGTAAATGGCGCCGCCCAGGGTGACCCTGGAGAGCACGCGATCGATAAACTCCGCGGTTTTCTGCCCCGGCCGGATCCCGGGTATGTATCCGCCGAACTTCTTCATGTTCTCGGCGACATCGACCGGATTGAAAACCACCGCCGTGTAAAAATAACAGAAAAAGATTATGAACCCGACGTAAAGGACGTCATGCAGCCAGCGCCCGGGAGCCAGATACCCAGCCGCCGCCTGGGCCCACGGATGCTGCACGAACTGGGCCACGGTCGCGGGAAATATCAGGATGGAAGAGGCGAAGATGGGCGGAATCACTCCCGACGTGTTGATCTTTAGCGGCAGGTGAGAGCTCTGCCCGCCGTACATCTTCCTGCCTACCACCCTCTTGGCATACTGCACCGGGATCCTGCGCTGACCGCGCTCCATGAAGATAATGACGCCCACCACGACCACCACGACCACCACAACGAAAAGGACCACCAGCACGCCCAACTCTCCCTCCCGGACGAATTGAAAGGTGGAGGTGATCGCGGAGGGCAAACGGGCCACGATTCCGGCAAAGATGATCAGCGAGATGCCGTTGCCGATCCCCCGCTCCGTTATCTGCTCGCCCAACCACATGATGAAGGCCGTGCCCGAGGTCAGGGTAACGATCGTCATCAGCCGAAAGCCCCAGCCGGGCTCGAGCACGATCATCTCGCCTCCGGGCCCCCGCGTCCCTTCCAGTCCGACGGCGATCATCATGCCCTGGATGATAGACAGGACGATCGTGCCGTAGCGGGTGTACTGGGTGATTTTCCGGCGACCCGCTTCCCCTTCTTTGGAGAGTCTTTCCAGATAGGGGAACACGACCGTCAGGAGCTGCAGGATGATCGACGCGCTGATATAGGGCATGATGCCCAGAGAGAAGACCGAAAATTGCTCCAGCGCCCCGCCGGAAAAAAGGTTGAACAGGCCGAATATGGTATCCTTTACCCGGTCGAAAAAAGCCGCGAGCGCCACCCGGTCGATCCCGGGGGTCGGGATGTGGACACCCACACGATAGACGGCAAGCATCGCCAGCGTGAACAGCAGCCTGCGCCTGAGCTCCGGGATCCTGGTTGCGTTTTGGAAACCTTCAAGCATGCTTCAACCTAAGGCAACAGCTCGGCCTTTCCCCCCAAGGCTTCGATCTTCTCCTTGGCCTTTGAAGAAAAACCATGCGCCCTGACCGTCAGCGGTTTGCTGAGCGAGCCGTCGCCGAGGATCTTCACGCGCCCGTCCCCGGCGTGGATCAGCCCACGCTCCACCATCAGCTCGGGAGTCACGTCACTGCCCGAGGCGAAGACCTCCAGCTGGCCGAGATTGATCACCGCCGCGCTTTTTTTGGACGGGTTACGAAAGCCCCTCTTCGGCACGCGCCGCTGCAGCGGCATCTGACCGCCCTCAAACCCCGGCGGGGTATTTCCCCCCGAACGCGCGCCCTGCCCTTTATGGCCTCGGCACGAGGTCTTGCCGTGTCCGGAACCCTCGCCCCGGCCCACTCGCTTCCTTCGCCTCGTCGATCCCGGCGCAGGTTTCAAATTGCTCAAATCCATAAATCTGTTCAGCGAATATCCGCCAGTTCCTTTCCCCGCCGACCGGCTATTTCCTCCGGGTATTTCAAAACCTTCAGCGCTTCGAAGGTCGCCTTGACCATGTTGTGGGGATTATTCGACCCGAGGCACTTGGTCAGAACGTCCCGGATGCCTACCGCCTCTACTACGGCGCGGACGCCGCCTCCCGCGATCACTCCCGTTCCCTCGGACGCCGGCTTCAGGATCACGTAGCCCGCGCCGAATCGACCGGTGACCTCGAAGGGAATCGTCCCATCGATAACCGGGACTCTGATCAGATCCTTTTTGGCCTGCTCCAATCCTTTTCGGATCGCCTCCGGCACTTCCTTGGCCTTGCCCATTCCATAACCCACCGCGGACTTGCCATCCCCCACAACCACCAGGGCGCTAAAGCTAAAGCGGCGTCCGCCCTTGACCACCTTCGCCACGCGGCTGATATGGACTACCTTCTCTTTTAATTCCAAACCCTGCGGATCGATGCGTTCCATAATAAATAAAGCCCTTAGCCCTCAGCAATTAGCTTTCAGCCTATCCCCTCGTCTTAGCTGACGGCTGATCGCTGACCGCTATTTACTAGAACTTCAGGCCCCCCTCGCGCGCCGCTTCGGCCAAGGCCTTGACGCGCCCGTGGAATAAAAACCCGTTCCGGTCGAATATCACCCGGGTGATCTGTTTTTCCTTGCACAGCAGCGCCAGCGCCTGACCCACCTGCTTTGCCGCTTCCCGCCCTTTGGTCTTTTTCAGTTTCCCCTTCAACCCCGGCGAAAGCGTGGAAACCGACGCGAGCGTCACCCCGCTCTCGTCGGAAATGACCTGCGCGTAAATATGTTTGAGACTCCGGTATACGCAAACGCGCGGCAGCGCATCCGTGCCCCAAACTTTCTTGCGCACCCGCTCTTGTCTTCTTCTGCGCCCGATCTCTCTCTGGTTGTGCAACATCGCTCCGCCTCGGCTTGCTAGGACGACCCAGCGGCACCCACGGCCTTTCCAGCCTTGCGCTGAATCACCTCTTCGCGGTATTTGATCCCCTTGCCCTTATAGGGCTCCGGCGGCCTCAAGCCGCGGATCACGGCCGCGGTTTTTCCCAAAATTTCCTTGTCGGCGCTGTGAAGCGTGATGATAATTTGTCTCTCGACTGCGGCCGTCACCCCCGGCGGCAAGGGAAAGACGACCGGGTGTGAAAAACCCAGGGTCATGTGCAGCTCCGTCCCTTTCGCCTCCGCGCGATAGCCCACTCCATTGATCTCCAAGACGCGGCTGAAACCCCGGCTGACTCCCTCGACCATATTCGCGATCAGCTTCCGTGTCAGTCCGTGGAGCGCCTTAATCTGTCGCTCTTCCGTCTCCCGGCTGACGCGCACATGGGTCCCCTCCATCTGGACCTGGATGCTGGGCGGAATTGCTGTCTTGAGCTTCCCTTTCGGTCCCTCGACACGCACCGATCCGCCCTCCAAGAAGACCTTGACCCCGTCGGGAACCGCTATGGGCAATTTTCCAATCCGTGACATGGCTGTTTTAGTTGTTAGTTTTTTTGATCCCTTTTTACCAAACCGCGCAGATCAGCTCCCCTCCCACTTTCGCTTTCTGGGCATCGCGATCCGCCAGAACCCCTTTGGGGGTCGAGAGGATATTGACCCCCAGCCCCTTACGGATGGGAGGAATTTCTTGAAACCCGACATAGACCCGGATACTCGGCTTACTGACCCGCTTCAGCCCTGAAATGACCGGCTTGTGCTCCTTGTCAAACCTGAGCTGGATGCGGAGATCCTCGCCCGCCCGGTTCTTTGCCTTCACCTTCTTGAACTCTTGAAGATAGCCTTCCGCCACCAAAACCTTTACGATCTGCTCTTTGACGCGCGACCACGGAACATCCACGCTCTCGTGCCGCGCCTGCGCCGCATTCCGAATTCGAGTCAGCATATCCGCAATCGGATCCGTCATCGCCATTTTTCTCTCCGAGTAGTTACCAGCTCGCCTTTATCAGCCCCGGGATCTGTCCCTTGCGCGCGAGATCCCTCAGGCAGATCCGGCACATGCGAAAGCGCCGGTAAAAGGCCCTGGACCGCCCGCATAGCGGACAGCGGTTATACTGACGCACCTTGAATTTGTTCGGCCTCTCCGCTTTGATCCGAAGACACTTTTTAGCCAATGGACGCTCCTAATCCTTGCTGGCGAACGGCATCCCCAAATACCTGAGCAACGCCTTCCCTTCCTGGTCGGTCTTCGCCGTGGTCACAATCGATACGGTCAGTCCCCGGGGCTTATCCACCTTATCGGCCTGGATTTCTGGAAAAATGATTTGCTCGCGAAGCCCCAGAGAATAGTTTCCCCGCTGGTCAAAGGAGCGGTCCGGCACTCCCTTGAAGTCCCGCACCCGGGGCAGGGCCACATGGATCAGGCGGTCCAAAAATTCGTACATCCGGGCTCTCCTCAGGGTCACCATGCACCCGATGGAAAGGCCTTCACGCAACTTGAAGTTCGCGATGGCCTTCTTGGCCCGCGTGATGACCGGCTTCTGCCCGGTGATCCTGAAAGGGGTTCTTGTAGCCGAACTCCTTCATCATGGCCGGCACCACTTCTCCGTGGTACTTCTTTTTAAGCCTGGGGACCGGGGCCTCTACGGCTGCCTTTGGTTGCTTTGCTGTTGCCATTCTTGACACTTGTCAGTCGCCAAAAAACTTAATCTAAAGGGTCTCCGCAGCGCCGGCAGATCCGCACCTTCTCGCCGTCCGGCAAGAGCTTTCTGCCGGCGCGGACCGGGGCGTTGCACTTGTCGCACATCAACATGAGATTGGAGAGATGAATTTTCGCCTCTTTCTCGACAATGCCGCCCGGCTGTTGAGGTCCCCGCGGCCGGCTGTGCCGCTTCACCAGGTTTACCCTCTCTATAATGGCGGCGTCCTTGTCCGACAGCACCCGGAGCACTTTACCGGTCTTTCCCCGCTCCCTACCGGCAATCACCATGACACTGTCGTTCTTGCGAATGTTCATAACCTAAATCACTTCCGGCGCGAGCGAGATGATCTTCATAAATCTCTTTGCCCTGAGCTCTCGGGCCACCGGGCCGAAAATACGCGTGCCGATCGGCTCCTTCTGGTTGTCGATGAGGACCGCCGAGTTGTTGTCGAACTTGATGTAGGTGCCGTCCGGACGACCCATCTCCTTGGCGGTGCGCACCACCACGGCCCTCATGACATCGCCTTTCTTCACCTTCGCGTTGGGGATCGCCTCTTTGATGGAAACGACGATCACGTCTCCCAGGGAGGCGTACTTGCGCTTGCTGCCGCCCAGGACCTTAATGCACTGCACCTTGCGCGCCCCTGAATTGTCCGCCACATCCAACACCGTTCTCATCTGAATCATCGGTTGATCTCTCCACGCGCGACTTAAGCTGCGGGCTGGGTATCGGCGGCTTCTTCTCTATCCCCGGCCACGGCCCGCTCCAGGATTCGACTCACGCGCCAGCGCTTTTCCCGACTGAGGGGCCGACATTCGACGATCAGCACCCGATCGCCCACCTGGCACTCATTTTTCTCGTCGTGGGCCTTCACCTTGGTTCGGCGCTTGAGAAACTTCTTATATTTCGGATGCATGACGATCCGCTCCACAGAGACCACGACGGTCTTGTGCATCCGATTGCTCGCCACCACGCCCTTGCGTTCTTTGCTCATTCCTCTCTGATGCATCTCACCCTGCCCTTTGCGATAGCGCCCGTTCCCTGAGGATGGTCTCCACCCGAGCGAGATCCCGCTTGCTCTGCTTGAGCTTCATGGGATTCTCCAACCGGCTGGTGGCCCTGCGCAGCTTCAAATGAAAGATCTCCTCTTTGAGCTCGCCGCACTTGCGGGTGAGCTCCTCGGTGTTGAGCTCTCTCAGCTCCTTAGGCTCCATGGGTCAGCCCTCTTCGCTCGACACAGATCGTGGGGATAGAGAGCTTGTGCGAGGCCAAACGGAACGCCTCGCGAGCCAGGTCGCCCTGCACCCCCTCCATTTCAAAGAGAATCCTTCCCGGCTTGATCACCGCCACCCACACCTCAGGAGAGCCCTTGCCCTTTCCCATTCTCGTCTCCGCAGGTTTCTTGGTGAGAGGCTTATCCGGGAAAATTCGGATCCACACCTTTCCTCCCCGCTTCAAGTAGCGGGTCAAGGCGATACGGGCGGCCTCGATTTCTCGCGCAGTGAGCCAGCCTCGATCCACGGCCTTCAGCCCGTAGTCGCCAAAGGCCAAAGTGGATCCGCGCAAGGCCATCCCCGCCCTTCGTCCCTTCTGTTGCTTCCGATATTTTACTTTCTTGGGCTCCAGCATCCCTCAACCCTACCCTCCCAGCACCGCCTTTTGCTGCTGCTCCTCTTCGGTCAAGACCTCACCCCGGAAGATCCAGACCTTAACCCCGATAACACCGTAGGTCGTCTTGGACTCGCCGAAGCCGTAGCTAATATCGGCGCGCAGGGTATGCAAGGGCACCCGGCCCTCCCGATACCACTCGGTTCGCGCGATCTCTGATCCCCCCAGCCGGCCGGCACACTGGATCTTTATCCCTTGCGCCCCCATCCGCATCGCCCGCGCGACGCTCTCTTTCATGGCCCGGCGGAAGGCCACCCTGCGCTCCAACTGGAGGGCGACGTTTTCCGACACCAGCTGCGCGTCGAGATCGGGCCGGCGCACCTCGATGATATTGAGATAGGTCTCTCGATCCGTGAGGCGGCCGAGCTCCTCTTTGAGCTTCTCGATTTCCGCCCCCTTTTTGCCGATGACGATGCCGGGGCGGGCGGTATGGATGTTGATCTTGGCCTTGTTGGCCGCCCGCTCGATCTCGACCTTCGAGATGCCCGCGTGGTAGAGACGGCTCTTGAGAAACTTCTTGATCTTAAAATCCTCATGGAGCAGCTTCACATAGTCGTGGCTCGCGTACCATTTGGAGTCCCAAGTGTCGATGACCCCGATGCGGAAGAGTTTCGGATGCGTCTTCTGTCCCATTAAAAATCAGCTCCTCTCGCCCATCTCATCCAGCACTACGGTAATATGGCTGAGCCGTTTACGAATCCGCGTCGCCCGGCCCATGGCCCGAGGCATGAAGCGCTTCCACATGCCTCCCTCATCCACGGCTACTCGCTTGACGTAAAGCCTGTCGACATCCACGCTCTGACTGCTCTCCGCATTCGCCACCGCCGCCCGCAGCGTCTTGCTCACGAGCGCGGCGGAGCGTTGAGGAGTAAACTTCAAGATGTTTAGCGCCTCCTCGACCCCTTTGCCGCGGATCTGGTCAACGACCAGTCTCACCTTGCGGGGGGAAAGGCGGATAAATTTGGTAACGGCTCGTGTTTCCATTACGCCCCCGCCTTCGGAGCGGCCGGCGCCGGCGCCTTAGGAGCCGCCGCAGGCTGCGGCGCCCCGGGCGCTGCCGGCGCCCCGGCCGGAACGGTCTCTTTGGCTTCTCCTTTTCGATCTCCCGAATGGATGAAAAAGGTCCGCGTCGGAGAAAACTCCCCGAGCTTGTGCCCCACCATGTTCTCCGTGACGAACACCGGAATAAACTTCCTGCCGTTATGGACCGCGATCGTGTGCCCGACCATCTCCGGCGTAATGGTAGAACGGCGCGACCAGGTCTTCAGCACCCGCTTTTCCCTGGTCTCATTCAGCGCCTCGACCTTGCGCCTGAGGTGCTCATCCACAAAGGGCCCCTTCTTGATTGAGCGTGCCATCGGGTTCAAGCCTCTCTGCGCTTCACAATATACTTATCCGACGCCCGGTTCTTCCTGGTCTTGTAGCCTTTAGTGGGCTTGCCCCAAGGAGTCTGCGGATGGTTCCCCTTGGAACGGCCCTCGCCGCCGCCATGGGGGTGATCCACGGGGTTTTTCGCGATCCCTCGAGACCACGGCCTTCTGCCCCGCCAGCGCGACCTCCCCGCCTTTCCCACGGAGATATTCTGCTGTTCCAGGTTTCCGACCTGGCCGACGGTAGCACGGCACTCGGCTAACACATTACGCAGCTCTCCGGAGGGGAGCTTCACCAGCGCGTAGTTCCCTTCCTTGGCCATCAACTGAGCCCCGGCGCCGGCGCTCCGGACCAACTGCCCGCCTTTCCCGATCTTCAGCTCAATGTTGTGGATAACGGAGCCCACAGAAATAAACTTGAGCGGGAGACAATTCCCCGGCTTGATATCGACTTTGTCCTCGCCGGAAATCACCGCATCGCCCACCTTGAGCTGCTCTGGCGCCAAGATATAGCGTCGCTCTCCGTCGGCGTAACAGAGTAGAGCGATCCGGGCACCGCGGTTGGGATCATACTCAACCGCCTCGACTCTTGCCGGAATACCCTTCTTGTCGCGCTTGAAATCAATCAGCCGGTAGAGACGCTTGTGGCCGCCGCCGCGATGGCGGCTGGTGATTCTCCCGGTGTTGTTCCGGCCCCCGCTTCGCTTGAGAGGACGCTGTAGGTTCTTCTCCGGCTCTACCCTAGTGATTTCCTCAAAAGTGAGCCCGGTGCGAAACCGCATCCCCGCGGAAGTCGGCTTATAGGTTTTAATGGCCATCGTTTTTACCTACGGTTCAAGTCGTTTAAATCGTTCAATCCGTTTAAATCGTTGAACGACTTGAACCGCTTGAACGCTTTGAACAGCTTTAGACGCCGCCCAAAAAGTCGATCTTGTCCCCTTCCTTCAACGTCACGTACGCCTTCTTCCACTGAGGGAGACGCCCCATGTTCCTGCCGACCCTTCGGACCTTTCCCAGACAGCGCATCATCCTCACCTTAAGCACCTTCACCTTGAACAAAACCTCAACCGCCTTCTTGACCTCGACCTTGTTGGCATCGGGTCGAACTTTAAAAAGCACCTGATTGCCCTTCTCCACAAGCAGGGAGCCCTTCTCGGTAATCAACGGGGCTTGGATGATTTGCTCGGGCTCTCTCATGCCGCCAACCTCTCCTCCAGCAGCTTCAAGGATCCCTCGGTCAAGATGAGATGCTCGTAGCGCAGCAAATCATACACATTTACTCCCTCGGCCCGGAGCACCTTAACGTTGGGAAGATTCTGCGCCGCGCGCTGCACCTTTTCGTCCGATTGGGCAATCACGATCAGGGCCTTTTCGACCTGGAGATCCTCCAGCATCTTGCGCATCAGCTTGGTCTTGGCCTCTGCCATCTCCAGCTTGTCCATCGCGGCTGCGGGCCGAAGATGGTGCCGCCGCCGACCCAAAGCGGAGAGCGGATACTCCCGGCGCGGGCCCTTCCCGTCCCTTTCTGGCGCCAGGGCTTTTTCCCGCCCCCGCTCACGAACCCCTTCGACTTGGTCGATGCCGTGCCAGCCCGGCGGTTGCCCAATTGCATGGCCACCGCCTGATGCAGCAGATGGGGCCGGGTCTTGACCCCGAAGATCTCCTCCTTGAGCTGAGGGTGGATCACGCGAACTTCCATGGCTATTTGTTCCCCCTTCGAGGTGAGCCTCAGGGTCGAACCTTTACCGACCGCCGGATTAATAGCACTCCCCGTCTCGCGCCCGGGACCGCCCCCTTGACCAGAAGCAGATTTTCCTCCGCCCGAACTCCAACCACCTCGAGGTTCTGCACCGATATCCGCTCATTGCCCCAGTGGCCGGCCATTCTCTTTCCTTTGAAGACCCGCCCGGGATAGGAGCGGTTGCCGATGGCGCCGCCGTGACGGAAGTACTCATGGGTCCCGTGCGAAGCGGGGAAACCGCTGAATCCCCAGCGCTTGATCACCCCGGCAAAGCCTCTGCCCTTGCTGGTGCCGCTGACGTCCACCCGATCCCCCACCTTAAAGAGATCGGACACCTTGATCTCCTGCCCCAATTCGTACTGGGCCACGTCATCTAAGCGGAATTCCCGCAAGACCTGAAAAGCCCCTTTGCCCGCCTTGAGCAGATGGCCCTGCTCGGGCTTATTCAACCTCTGGCTTTTCTTGCTGCCGAAACCGACCTGCAAGGCCTTGTATCCGTCTCTCTCCATTTCTCTCTTCTGCACGATCACGCACGGCCCGGTCTGGATCACAGTGACCGGAACTACGCTCCCGTCCGCGCCAAACACCTGAGTCATCCCGATTTTCTTCCCTATGAGGCCGTTCATATTTAGTTAACTGCTACTGCAGTTTTATCTCTACATCCACGCCCGCGGCCAGATCCAGCTTCCCCAGGGCATCAATGGTCTGCTGGGTCGGTTCCAGGATGTCGAGCAGCCGCTTATGGGTGCGAATCTCAAATTGCTCTCTCGACTTCTTATCCACGTGGGGAGAACGATTGACCGTAAAGCGCTCGATGTGCGTGGGGAGTGGAATAGGTCCGGCGACCCTCCCTCCGGTCCGCTTTACGGTCTCGACGATTTCCCCGACCGACTGGTCCAGGACGCGATGGTCATAAGCCTTTAACCGAATCCGAATCTTCTCGTTCATAACGCGCTCACATCAAAACTCGCCTACAGCCCGACCGCCTTCGCGCTGATCTCTTCGGAGATCGTAGCGGGCACAGGGTCATAGTGGGAAAACTGCATCGTGTACGTCGCCCTTCCCTGAGTCATCGAGCGCAGGTCCGTGGCGTAGCCAAACATCTCGGCCAGCGGGACGCGCGCGTCGATGACCTGAGCCGCGGGCCGGGTGTCCATACCCAGGACTTTTCCCCGCCGGGAACTGATATCTCCGATGACTTCGCCCATAAATACCTCCGGCACCACGACTTCCACGGCCATGATGGGCTCGAGCAGCACCGGGGACGCCTTGCCCACCGCTTCCTTAAAGGCCATCGAGCCGGCGATCTTAAAGGCGATCTCGGAGGAATCCACCTCGTGATAGCTCCCGTCGAGAAGCGTGACCTTGACGTCTACGATGGGATAGCCGGCCAGGGCGCCGCTCTCCGTCGCCTCCTTCACCCCTTTTTCTACCGCGGGGATGTACTCGCGCGGAATCGAGCCGCCCTTGATGGCGTTGGCAAACTCGAATCCCTTTCCGGCCGGCTGCGGCTCCACCCTGAGATAGACGTGCCCGTACTGTCCTCGTCCACCGGTCTGGCGGATGAATTTTCCTTCCCGCTCCACTGCCTTACGAACCGTCTCTTTATAGGCGACTTGAGGCTTGCCGACATTGGCGCCTACATTGAATTCTCTCAACAGGCGGTCGACGATGATCTCCAAGTGAAGCTCTCCCATGCCGGAGATGATCGTCTGCCCGGTTTCTTCGTCGGTCCGGACCCTGAAGGAGGGATCCTCCGTGGTGAGCTTTTGCAGGGAGAGGCCGAGCTTTTCCTGGTCCGCCTTGCTCTTCGGTTCAATGGCGATAGAAATGACCGGCTCCGGGAATTCGATCGATTCCAGAATAATCGGGTGGTCCTCATCGCACAGCGTGTCTCCGGTGGTCGCCGTCCTCAAGCCGACGGCGGCCGCAATGTCGCCGGCATAGACCTCCTTGATCTCCTCCCGCTTGTTCGCATGCATCTTGAGCAGGCGCCCGATCCTCTCCCTCTTTCCCTTGGTAGAGTTGTATACGCTGGAGCCGGAGAACAACGCGCCGGAATAAACGCGGAAAAAAGTAAGCGTACCGACAAAGGGATCGGTCATGATCTTGAAGGCGAGCGCTGAAAACGGCGCCTCATCCTTCGGCGGCCGCTCCTCCTCCTTCTGCGAGGTCGGATGGGTGCCGCGCAGCGGCGGAACATCCAGGGGGGACGGCAGATAATCGACCACCGCATCGAGCAACAGCTGCACGCCCTTGTTTCTAAAGGCGGCGCCGCACAAAACCGGAACGATCTTCAGTTCCAGCCCCGCCTGCCGGATCGCCCCGCGCAGCTCGGTCTCTGTGATCTCGCGGCCGTCGAGATATTTTTCCATGACGGATTCATTGCAATCCGCGATCGCTTCCAGGAGTTTCTCCCGGTACTCTTCGGCCTGCCCGGCAAGCCCGCCCGGAATCGGCTCGACGCGGTATTTGGCGCCGAGGCTCTCCTCGTCCCATACCACCGCCTTCATCTGTACGAGGTCAACGACGCCTTTAAAATTCTCCTCTGCGCCGATCGGCAGCTGCAGGGGAACCGGACGGGCTCCCAGCCGCTCTTGAATCATCCGCACGGCGCGGAAAAAGTCGGCCCCAACACGATCCATTTTATTGACGAAGGCGATGCGCGGGACCCGGTATTTGTCCGCCTGACGCCAGACTGTCTCCGTCTGGGGCTCGACCCCGCCCACCGAGCAAAAAACCGCGACCGCCCCGTCGAGAACCCTGAGCGAGCGCTCGACCTCGATGGTAAAATCGACGTGACCGGGAGTATCGATGAGGTTGATCCGATGGTCCCGCCAGAAACAGGTGGTGGCCGCCGAAGTAATAGTAATGCCCCGCTCCTGCTCCTGGACCATCCAGTCCATCGTGGCGGTTCCCTCGTGCACCTCGCCGATCTTATAGTTGATCCCGGTATAATACAGGACCCTCTCGGTAGTCGTGGTCTTACCCGCATCGATATGCGCCATGATCCCAATATTACGGGTCTTATCTAGTGGAGCAGTCCTGGCCATTTTTCCTCTTTGGTGGGGAAAAAAAGGAGGCGGTCGACCCGCCTCCTTCCCGTCCCTCGCTTACTCGAATCAATTACCAGCGGTAATGGGCAAAGGCCCTGTTGGCCTCGGCCATCCGATGGGTGTCTTCCTTCTTTTTGATCGCGCCGCCGCGGTTGTTCGCTGCGTCGAGGAATTCCCCCGCCAGCTTTTCCTCCATGGATTTCTCCCCCCGGGCCCGCGCCGACTGGATCAGCCAGCGCATGCTGAGCGAGAGCCGTCTTTGCGGGCGAACCTCGACTGGGACCTGGTAGGTGGCCCCGCCCACGCGCCGCGAGCGAACCTCCACCGTGGGCCGGGTATTGTCGAGCGCTCGCTTGAAAACCGCCAGCGCATCTTCCTTGGCCCGTGCCCCGACGATATTCAGCGAGCGGTAGAGGATGCCCTCCGCGACGCTCTTTTTGCCCTGGTTCATGATGGTGTTGACAAACTTCGCCACCAGCTTATCCCCGTACTTCGGGTCCGGCAGAACTTCCCTTTTCTTGACTTCTCCTTTGCGCGGCATCTCTTTGGTCGTTATTCGTTATTAGTTATTCGTTGACTCGATTAACGAGTACACGATTAACGGAAACTATTTCGGTTTCTTGGCGCCGTATTTGGAACGACTTTGACGCCGTTCCTGGACACCGATGGAATCCAGGGTGCCACGAATAATGTGGTAGCGCACGCCCGGGAGATCCTTGACCCTGCCTCCACGAATCAGCACCACCGAGTGCTCCTGAAGGTTATGGCCTACCCCCGGAATATAAGAGGTCACCTCGATCCCATTGGTAAGTCGAACCCTGGCCACCTTGCGCAGCGCCGAATTAGGCTTCTTCGGAGTCGACGTATATACCCGTGTACAGACTCCTCTTTTTTGCGGGCATCCCTGCAAGGCCGGGGCGGTATTTTTGGGCCGTTGTCTCTCCCGACTGATCCGCACTAGCTGGTTGATCGTAGGCATACCGCTCCTGTCGTAGCTTTTAGAGAGCTCCTTTAAAAAAAGATGAACTACTTCCTGTCAAAACAACCATTTTTAGCAAAATTCCTGCTCCTTGTCAAAGGAACTATGCCCTAGCCGCCTCCGAAATTTCCGCCTCCTCCGGCTCCGGCTCTTCCATCTCCAACTCCACCCTGGCGTATTTCCCAAGTCCGGTTCCTGCCGGGATCAAGCGCCCCATAATCACGTTTTCTTTCAGACCGCAGAGCAAATCGACTTTCCCCTGGATAGCCGCCTCGGTGAGCACCTTGGTGGTCTCCTGGAAAGAGGCGGCAGAGATGAAGCTCTCTGTCGACAGCGAGGCCTTGGTGATTCCCAGCAGCAGCGGCTCGGCCACCGCAGGCTTGCCGCCCTGGCCGATCACTTTCTGATTCTCCTCCTCGAAGCGCCACTTTTCCACCTGGTCGCCGATGAGAAAATCGCTATCCCCCACCTCTTTGATCCTGACACGGCGCAGCATTTGCCGCACGATCACCTCGATGTGCTTGTCATTGATCCGCACTCCCTGGAGCCGATAGATCTCCTGGACCTCATCGACCAGGTACTTCGCCAAGGCTTTCTCTCCCAGGATGTTGAGGATATCGTGCGGGTTGGAGGAGCCATCCATCAGCGGCTCTCCAGCCTTGACGCGGTCCCCCTCGTGCACGCTGATGTGCTTGCCCTTCGGGATCAAATACTCCCTGGGCTCTCCGACTTCGGGCGTGATCACGACTTTCCGCTTGCCCTTGGTATCCTTGCCAAAGGAAACGGCGCCGTCAATCTCACTGATCACTGCAAACTCCTTGGGTTTGCGCGCCTCAAACAGCTCCGCCACCCTGGGGAGACCTCCCGTGATGTCCTTAGTCTTGGTCGTCTCCCGAGGTATCTTGGCCAACACGTCTCCCGCCGACAACGTTTGGTCTTCCTGCACATTGATGTGCGCCCCGACCGGCAGGAGATAACGCGCCTCCGTGGTTTGCGAAAGACGCGTGGTCTTGCCTTCGATGTCCTTGATCGAAATCCGGGGACGCTTATCCACATCCTTGGAGTCAATGATGACTTTGGTGGAGAGACCGGTGCGCTCATCCACCTTCTCCTCCATCGTTATCGCCTCGATGACATCGCCAAACTTTACTGCCCCCCCGACCTCGGTGAGAATCGGAATGGTATAAGGATCCCACTCTGCCAAGAGCTCGCCGGCCTTGACCTTGGCCCCATCTTTCTTTTTCAACTTCGCGCCATACACCACGGGATACCGCTCCCGTTCCCGCTCTCTGCCTTTCTCACCCTCCGGGTAATCCACGATAGCGACTTCACCGTTTCGGTTCATCACCACAAAATCCCCGTCTTTGTTGACAACCGTGCTGACGTTGATGAACTTGAGAGACCCGTCATTCCGCGCCTCCAGGGTCGTCTGTTCCGCCCTTCTGCTGGCGGTGCCGCCGATATGGAAGGTCCGCATGGTAAGCTGGGTTCCGGGTTCTCCGATGGATTGGGCGGCGATCACGCCGATAGCCTCCCCGTGGTTCACCATATGACCGCGCGCCAGGTCGCGTCCGTAGCACATCACGCAGACCCCGCGCCTCGACTGACAGGTAAGCACGGAGCGAATCTTGATGCGCTCCAGACCGGCGTCCTCGATGCGCTGGACAAGGTCCTCGTCAATTTCCTGATTGGCCTTCACGATGACCTCGCCGGTAAACGGATCCTGGACATCTTCCAGCGCGACTCTCCCCAGCACGCGGTCGCCGAGGGGCTCGATGATCTCACCCCCTTCCATCAGCGGAGTGATTTCGATTCCGTCCAGGGTCCCGCAGTTGTCTTCCGAAATGACCGAGTCCTGAGCCACATCGACGAGGCGCCGCGTGAGGTAACCTGAGTTTGCGGTCTTGAGGGCCGTGTCCGCCAGCCCTTTGCGCGCCCCGTGCGTGGAGATGAAGTACTGCAACACGGTGAGCCCCTCGCGGAAATTGGCCGTGATGGGAGTCTCGATGATCTCGCCGGAAGGCTTGGCCATCAGCCCGCGCATACCCGCCAGCTGGCGGATTTGCTGGGCGCTGCCGCGCGCGCCGGAATCCGCCATCATGAAGATAGGGTTGAAACTGGGCACGGTCACCTTATGCCCATTTTCGTCCGTGATGGTCTCGGTCGCGAGATCACTCAGCATCTCGTCGGCGATCCGGTCCGTTACTTCGGCCCAGATATCGACCACCTTGTTGTACCGCTCCCCGTCGGTGATCAGTCCGTTCTTGTACTGCTCCTCGATCTCGCGCACATCCTCGTGGGCCCTCTTCAGCAACTCCGTCTTGCCCTGAGGAATCACCATATCCTTGATCGCGATCGAGATGCCTGCCCTGGTCGCATAATGAAAGCCGATATCCTTAAGCCTATCGGCGAAGATGACGGTCGCCTTGTTGCCCGCAAACCGATAGCTGATGTCGATCAGGTTGGCAAGCTCTTTCTTTTTCATCACCCGATTGATTTCCTCGAAAGGAATCGTCGAGGGAACTACTTCGTACAGGAGCGCCCGACCCACCGTGGTCTCAACACGCTTCTTATCGATGCGAACGGTGACCCGCGCCTGCAGGTCCACTTCCTCCTGATCATAGGCGATGCGCACCTCTTGCCGGTTGGCAAAGAGCCGCCCCGTCCCCCTGGCACCGAGCCGCTCACGGGTCATGTAGTAAAGTCCCAGCACGATATCCTGCGTCGGCACGATGATGGGCTTGCCGTTGGCGGGCGAGAGAATGTTGTTGGTCGACATCATGAGCGCGCGGGCCTCCACCTGCGCCTCCACGGAAAGGGGCACATGAACCGCCATTTGATCGCCGTCGAAATCGGCGTTGTACGCGGCACAAACCAACGGGTGCAGCTGGATTGCCTTACCCTCGATCAGAATGGGCTCGAATGCCTGAATACCGAGCCGATGCAGAGTCGGCGCCCGGTTGAGCAGGACGGGGTGTTCCTTGATCACCTCATCCAGGATGTCCCATACCTCCGGCCTTTCCTTTTCCACCATCTTCTTGGCGCTCTTGATGGTGGTCACGTATCCCCTTTCCTCCAGCTTGTTGTAGATGAAGGGCTTAAACAGCTCGAGGGCCATCTTTTTGGGGAGTCCGCATTGATGCAGCCTGAGCTCGGGGCCGACCACGATCACGGAGCGACCCGAATAATCGACTCTCTTGCCCAGCAGGTTCTGACGGAAGCGGCCGGTCTTTCCCTTGAGCATATCGCTGAGAGACTTGAGCGGCCGGCGATTCTGGCCTGTGATCGCCCTTCCCCGCCGCCCGTTGTCAAACAACGCATCCACGGCCTCCTGCAGCATGCGTTTTTCATTGCGGATGATCATGTCCGGGGCGCTGAGCTCCATCAGCCGTTTGAGCCGGTTGTTGCGGTTGATGACCCGCCGGTAGAGATCATTGAGATCGGAGGTGGCAAATCGACCCCCGTCCAGAGGCACGAGCGGGCGTAAATCCGGAGGGATCACCGGGACCACCTCGAGGACCATCCACTCCGGCCGGTTGCCCGAGTTCTTAAAGGCATTGATCACCTTTAACCGTTTCGCCATCTTTTTGCGGCGAACCTCGGAGTTCGCGTCTCTCATCTCCTGACGCAACTCCTCGGACAACTTCTCGATATCCGCGTTCTTCAGCAGCTTGCGGACCGCCTCCGCCCCCATTTCCGCGCTAAAGTTCGGGCCGTACTCCTCGACGGCCTTCCGGTAACGGGCCTCCGTAAGGAGCTCCTTGTACTGCAGGGGAGTGGAGCCAGGATCCACCACCACGTACGATTCGAAGTAGAGGACCTTCTCGATATCCTTAAGCGACATATCGAGCAGGGCGCCGATGCGGCTGGGCAGGCTCTTTAAGAACCAGATGTGCACTACGGGGGTGGCCAGCTCAATGTGGCCCATGCGCTCGCGGCGGACCTTCGACTGAATGACCTCCACGCCGCACTTCTCGCAGACTACACCCCGGTGGCGCATCCGCTTATACTTGCCGCAGTTGCACTCGTAGTCCTTGGTCGGGCCAAAGATCTTGGCGCAGAAGAGACCGTCGCGTTCCGGCTTGAAGGTCCGGTAGTTGATGGTCTCGGGCTTTTTGACCTCGCCGTGGGACCAAGAGCGAATCTTTTCCGGGGAGGCAAGAGAGACTTTGATGGCGTTGAAGCTCAGAGGGTTCTTGGGCTTTTCAAAGAGATTGAACAGATCTTCCATATCCGGCCTCCGTTATTCGTTAATCGTTACTCGTTAATCGCTCCTTGATCGAACATACTCGATTAACGAATATACGAATAACGATTACACGATTATTTTTCCTCTACCAGATTCACGTCCAGGCCGAGGCTCTGCAATTCCTTTACCATGACGTTGAAGGACTCCGGCAAACCGGGTTCCAGCAGGTTGTCTCCCTTGACGATCGCCTCGTACATCCGCGTTCGACCCACGACGTCGTCCGATTTGACCGTCAGCATTTCCTGCAGCGTGTAAGCGGCCCCGTACGCCTCCAGGGCCCAGACCTCCATTTCCCCGAGCCGCTGCCCGCCAAACTGCGCCTTTCCTCCCAGAGGTTGCTGGGTGACCAGGGAATA